>WFQB01000226.1 GCA_015487305.1 Parvularculaceae bacterium
AGGGCAGAGACATTAACGACAGACAGCACGGCGCCATTATCCACATCGGAAGCGCCGGTTAAAAGGTCAAGCGTAAAGTTCGCATCATCCTCATTCGCCGCCGCGGTCAAAGCCGATGCAACAGTCGGCGTGTCATTAGTGCCGGTAATGGTGATAGTCGCGGTCTGCGGCACAGTTGCTCCATGCTCATCGCTCACATCATAAGTGATGATGAGATCAAGGGTCTGCCCGACATTAAGGCTCTGGAAACTCGCATCGGACGGATCAACCGTCAGAATATTCCCGACACGGTTAACGCCAGCAGGCAGGGCAGAGACATTAACGACAGACAGCACGGCGCCATTATCCACATCGGAAGCGCCGGTTAAAAGGTCAAGCGTAAAGTTCGCATCATCCTCATTCGCCGCCGCGGTCAAAGCCGATGCAACAGTCGGCGCATCATTTTCACCTGTTATATTCAGAGTCAAAACATTGGTGACAATGGCGGTGCTATCGCTAACGTCAAAACTGAAAGTGAAAACTTCCGTTAAACCAAGAGGCAGATATTGCAGCGAGGCATTGTCAACAGTCAGAACCCCATTGACTACACTAAAATTAATTGCCGTGCCGCCGGTCTGAACGACATTGCTGGCGGTTAAGATATCCCCAGCATCCACATCGCTGGCGGTGGACAGAAGATCAACACTAATCAAATCATCTTCAAGGAAGTTTTGGGAAATAGCCGCTACCACAGGCGCATCATTGGCGCCTAAAATGGTAATTGTAACCGTAGCGGTTGCGGTGGTTACACCATCACTAACCTGATAGGTGAAGGTTTCAATGGCGGTATCGCCATCATCAAGGCTTTCAAAAGCGCCATTGGTGAGGAAGGAAAAAGTGCCATCAGCATTAAGGGTCAAAATACCATTGGCCACACCAGAAATCAGCGTGAAGGTTACACCCGTGCTAGGCGTATCATTAAGCCCAACATCACCGGTCAAATCATTATCTTCGCCAACCGAAAATGCATCATCGGCAGCCGTAACGGGAGTGCCGCCGCCATTGGGATCGGTTAAAACGCCATCCACATAAACCTCAACCAGTTCAAAATTACTGGCAACCAGATTTAAGGTTTCAAATTCAAATTCGCCATGGGCCTGGCCATTCGGACCGGTATGCGCAGCAATGAAATCGAGATAATCACGAATTTCCTGCTGAATATCTGGATCAGCCCATTCGCTGGCAGTAAAATTCAACACCAGCGTGTCAATACCGCGCCCGCCATCATAATAATCTATTTCGGCGTCATCATCGTCATCATCATCGTGATCTTCGTCATGGTCATCATCGTCATCGTGACCTTCACCATGATCGTCATCATCATGATCATCGTCGTCGTCATCATGGTCATCATCTTCATCATCGAGATAGGTGTTTTCACTATAGGTAAAGATAAGACTATCATTGCCACGGCCACCAAAGACCAGATCGCCACCTTCGCCGCCATCAAGGTAATCACTACCGCGATTGCCAAACAGAATATCCTGATCCTGCCCGCCATAAATAATATCAGCTCCGCGCCCGCCAAAAATAATGTCTTCCCCTTCGCCGCCCAGCACAGTGTCATTGCCCCGGCCGGCAAAAATTAAATCATCGCCATCACCACCATCCACGAAGTCTTGGCCCCGTCCTGCAAATACAATGTCATCACCACCGCCTGCATAGATGGTGTCATTGCCATTGAAGGCGAATATAAATTCGCCATGATCTGAACCGTAAATTGTATCATTTCCCCAGGAACCAAAAATAAAACGAGCCATGAAATTCTCTCCCAATAATACGACAATGAGGGCCAGATGCACTTATGTGCAGACCGCTTGACTTATGCGCTGGACCATAGGGGGTCTGAATTTTAATGAAATGTCCCCAAATAATCGTTGCACTCTCTCTGTTTGCAAGTATTGGGAAATTCGCGAGGCTTGTCATCAGCTTTTTTGCTGCCCGACAGCAAAATATTAGAAAAAGCATTTTGGCAGGAAATTTTAAGCCAGAATTGATCGATTCAATAGTCAATGGCGAGTTTCTAAATCCGATGCACTTATAAGGGGAATCACCATGCCACAAGGCAGGATCATTGCTTAGGGCAGCTATTGCTTGGAAAATCGTTGCGCTGCGGTAACAACATTTTGCATCAGCATGGCAATGGTCATGGGGCCAACACCGCCGGGCACGGGGGTAATAGCGCCAGCAATGGATAGGGCGTTGTCAAAATCCACATCCCCCACAAGGCGGGTCTTGCCGGGGCCTTTTTCAGGGGCATCAATACGATTGATACCCACATCAATAATCGTTGCTCCCGGTTTAATCCAATCGCCTTTGACAAAGCGCGCGCGACCAAGACAAGCGACCAGAATATCAGCACGGCCAATATGTTGCGCGAGATTCTTCGTGCGCGAGTGAACAATAGTAGTGGTGCAATTTTCCTGTAATAAAAGTTGCGCCACCGGCTTGCCGACAATATTGGAGCGGCCAATAATAACCGCCTCAAGCCCGGAGAGATCCTCCCCCCGATGGCGCTTGGCCAAGATAACACAACCCGCAGGCGTGCAGGGAATAAGCGCCTGACCATTTAATCCGGCAGCCAACAGGCCGACATTGACAGGATGAAATCCGTCCACATCCTTTTCAGGGCGGATAAGGCGCAAAACCTTGGCGCTATCAATATGATCGGGCAAAGGCAATTGCACCAATATGCCATGAATAGCCGGGTCTTCATTCAAAGCCTCAATGCGCTTTAATATATCCGCCTCACTTGTAATGGCAGGCAGGGAAAATTGCACAGAATGCAATCCGATTTTCTCGGCCATTTTGCCTTTATTACGCACATAAACCTGACTTGCCGGGTCTTCCCCAACCAGCACCACCGCAAGGCCCGGGGTGATGTTTTTCTGCTTCAACTGCGTAACCTGATGGACGAGGCTTTCAGTTAATTCCTGAGCAATGGCCTTGCCATCAATCAGCATGGCTTCGGATTTGGAAGATGACATAATTTAATCCGCATCTGACTGGTTTTCGGGTTGCGCCTTTAAAAAGGCCTCAAGCTCATGGCAGGCTTTGTCAATGGTCACAAGGCGCGGATAAGGGCCAAGATCAGTTTTAAACCGTCGCGCCGAATAAATTTGCGGAATAAGATAGCATTCAAAAAGCCCCGGCCTGTCCCCATGGGCAAAAACACCGTCCGGGCTATGGCTTGCAAGCAGTTTTTCTAAGGCCGAAAAGGCGGCACTGATCCAAGTGCCAGTCCAGCGGATAATATCATCCTCCGTCGCTTTATAATATTGTTTTTGATATTGCAGCAGGCGCAAATTATTCAGTGGGTGGGTATCACAACCAATCACCGCTGCCATAGCGCGGATATGCGCTTTTGCCCGCATTTCGCTCGGCAGCAAGGGTGGCTCGGGATAAGCCTCTTCAAGATATTCAATAATCGCCGGGGATTGGGTGAGGATAGTGCCATCATCAAGCTCTAATGCAGGCACCAGCCCTTGCGGATTTTTGGCCAGGAATTCAACGGATTTATGCTTTCCGGCGCGCAAATCCACGGGCTGAAGATCATAGTCCAACCCTTTCAAATTCATGGCAATTCTGGTTCTGTGGGCGGTGCCGCTGCGCCAATAGGAGTAAAGTTTCATCATAAGAAGGCTCTTTTGTCGCGATTCTGGCTCTTGCCAGAGATAGTTACAGATGATACTAATAATGACTGACTGATTCTAGACCTCATGTGAAAAAACATGAGGGGGGTATAGGCCAGATCAATACGACCTTCTTACCCCGTTTTCCGTTTAAAGCGTTTTTTATTTTGGAGAAGTAAGTTATGGCGCAATTACCAGAAAATCCAATTGGCACGGATGGTTTTTCCTTTGTCATGTATTGCTCGGACAAGCCGGAGATATTGTCGGCCCTGTTTGAGAAAATGGGCGTCCCAGCGATTGCCAGACATAACAGCAAAGACATCACCCTGCATCGTTCCGGCGAGATTAATTTCCTCGTCAGCAATATCGATTCAGAATTTGCCAAAAAGTTTTTTGACCAGCACGGCCCCTCAGCCTGCGCCATGGGCTTTTGCGTTAAGGATGCAAAAGCGGGTTTTGAAAAAGCGGTTTCGCGCGGTGCGATTGCGGTCAATGACGACAATGACCCGATCAAAGCCCCCAGCATTGAAGGCATTGGTGGTGCACGGCTCTATCTGATTGACGAATATGGCGACAAGGATTTCTTTCGCAACGACTTTTCCCTAATCGACAATAAACAATGGGAAATCACCGGCTTTAGCGGCGTGTTCAATATCGACCATCTTACCCATAATGTAAAACGCGGTGGCATGGCGATCTGGGCGAAATATTACGAAGATATTTTCAACTTCAAAGAAATTCGCTTCTTTGATATTGAGGGCAAAAAAACCGGCCTGTTTTCCAAAGCCATGGCCAGCCCTGATGGTCGTATCCGTATTCCCCTCAATGAAAGTCAGGACGACAAATCGCAAATTGAAGAATTTCTGCAGGAATATAATGGCGAAGGCATTCAGCATATTGCGCTTTCCACCACCAATATTTACGAATCGATTCCGGCCATGCGTGCCAAAGGCATTGATTTCCAAGACACGATAGACACCTATTTTGACTTGATCGACAAACGCCTGCCGGACCATAAGGAAGATGTCACCAAATTGCGCGAGCAGAAAATCCTGATTGATGGCGGCCCCTCACAAGGCGGCGGTTTCCTATTGCAAATCTTCTCAACCAACGCGATAGGCCCGATCTTTTTCGAGTTCATTCAGCGCAAAGGCAATGACGGCTTTGGCGAAGGCAATTTCCAAGCCCTGTTCGACTCCATCGAATTGGATCAAGAGCGCAGAGGGGTGATTTAATCATGGCTAGAAACTGGTTCATGCCCCGTTATGTGGAAGGCAATGCGTCCCGTCAGGCGCATGCGGATATGCCCGAGGGCACTTATGAGCGGGAAAATTCCAAAGAAGGTTTTTTTGGCCCGGCTTCCTTCCTCCATCACAAAAACCCACCAACGGGCTGGACCAGTTTTGAAGGCCCCTTGCAACCCCATCTTTATAATCTGATGGCGGTTGAGCATGAAGGCGCGATGCCATGGCAATCGCCGAAAATATTGTCCAATGGGGCAACAGAAATCCGTTTTTGGAAATTAACCGGAAACATGCCATCACTGGCGCGCAATGGCGATGGCGATCAGCTCCTGTTCATCCATCAGGGGGAGGGCGCCTTGTTTTGCGATTATGGCCATCTCGATTATGAGGCCGGAGATTATATCGTTCTGCCCCGCGGCACTATGTGGCGCCTTGAGGCGGCTAAGCCATCAGCAATCCTCCTCGTTGAAGCGACCAATAGCCATTACTCCCTGCCGGATAAGGGCATGATGGGCAATCATGTGATCTTCGATCCGGCAATGATGGATGCTCCAAAAATTGATGATGCGTTCAAAGCCCAGCAGGGCGATATTGAAACCCGCCTTGAGATTAAAAAACGCGGGCAAATTTCTGTTGTAACATTCCCGTTCAATCCCCTCGACGCCGTAGGCTGGCATGGGGAGTTGGCGCCCGTCAGAATCAATGTGCGCCATTTCCGCCCATTATTGTCGGACCGCTATCATGTGCCGCCATCGGCCCATACGACTTTTGTCTCGGATCGCTTTGTGGTTTGCACCTTTGCCCCGCGACCCTTTGAAACCGATCCCGGCGCGCTGAAAGTGCCGTTTTTCCATAATAATGATGATTATGACGAAGTGCTATTTTATCACGCTGGAGATTTCTTCTCCCGCGATAATATTGACGCCGGCATGATGACATTTCACCCGGCGGGCTTTACCCATGGGCCGCACCCAAAAGCCCTGAAAAATATGCTGAAACAGACCAAAAAAGCAACGGATGAATATGCGGTGATGATTGACACCCGCGACCCGCTGGATATTCACGATGCGGCCGAAGCTGTTGAAAATAAAGATTACGTCAATAGCTGGAAAGGCTGATAATTTTGGTGTAAGCAAAAAGATCTGCGCTCTCATCACTTTTCAAAAGGAAAACCATGAAACTCGCTTCCCTTAAATCCGGCCGCGATGGTCGTCTGGTATTGGTCTCTAATGATCTAACCCGCTATACGGATGCAACACGCATTGCACCAACCCTGCAGGCGGCGCTGGATGATTGGAGCAATGCCGAGCCGCGCCTGCGCGAATTGGCGCAAAGCCTCGAAGCCGGAGCAGCACCGGTAGAGCGGTTTCATGAACGCGACTGCGCGTCGCCTCTGCCAAGAGCTTTTCAATGGGCCGATGGCTCAGCCTATGTCAATCATGTGGAACTGGTGCGCAAAGCCCGCAATGCCAAAATGCCTGAAACCTTCTGGACCGATCCGCTCATGTATCAGGGCGGCTCGGACAGTTTTCTCGGACCGCGTGACCCGATCAGCCTTGCCGAGGCGGGCTGGGGAATAGATATGGAAGCGGAGATCGCGATCATCACTGGCGATGTGCCCATGGGTGTTTCTCCCGAAGCAGCCCTCGACCACATAAATCTCATAATGCTAGTCAATGATGTATCCTTACGCGGGTTAATCCCCGGGGAACTGGCCAAGGGCTTTGGCTTTTTCCAGTCCAAACCATCTTCGGCTTTTTCTCCCGTGGCCGTGACCCCGGATGCGCTTGGGGATTTATGGCGCGATGGCAAGCTGCGTCAATCCTTGAATG
>WFQB01000227.1 GCA_015487305.1 Parvularculaceae bacterium
TGAAGTCCGGCACCAGCGAAGACGAAACTGAAAATCAAGAGATTGATATTCTGGTTGCCGAAGATAATGTCGTCAACCAAATGGTCATTCAGACCATGTTGACCGGTAGCGGTTACAAGCTGCGCATGGTGGAAAATGGTCGCCTTGCCGTTGAAGCCTATCAGCAAAAACGCCCCGACCTTATCATCATGGATCTATCCATGCCGGAAATGGACGGGCTGGAAGCCACCCGCATCATCCGCAAGCTGGAAGAAGAAAATGGCCATTCGGGCTTGTCTATCATCGCCGCCACCGCCCATGTGATGGAAGAAGATCATCGCAAATGCGCCGAGGCTGGCATGAACGATATTCTGACCAAGCCGATTAAAAAAGATGCCCTGACCGCCATGGTCGAGCGCTGGCTGTCACCGACAATTCTGGAAAAATCCGCTTAAAATCAGGCTGCTATGTCTTGTTGACGCCAGGCCATTATTGCCCTTGAGCGGTAAACACCTTAGCTTTAACAAAACGCAAAGGTGCAAAACCCGATCATGGCCAGCATTTACGATCTAAAACCGGCATTTCAAAACCTGCTTCGCCCCTTATGCCGTTTTCTTGCGGCAAACGGTGTCACCGCCAATCAGATAACCATTGCGGCGGCTGTTTTATCTTCTGCCCATGGGCTGTGGATTGCCCTTGATGGTAGCGCCCTTAGCCTTTTGACCCTGCCCATCACCCTATTTTTGCGCATGGCTCTAAATGCCATTGATGGCATGCTTGCGCGTGAACATGACCAAAAATCGCAAGCCGGGGCGGTTCTAAACGAGCTGGGCGATATTTATGCAGACGCAGTACTATATCTGCCCTTGGCGCTGATAGTCGGTATCCCCGCTTTGCCACTTATCCTCTTTATCATTATCGGGATCATGGCCGAAACCGCAGGCATATTAGCCCAAGCTCTCACCGGTGAGCGCGCCTATGACGGGCCTATGGGCAAATCTGATCGGGCGTTTTTTCTGGGGGCCATCGGTTTTCTTACCGGGCTCGGGTTCGGCATAGAATTGTGGTCCGGCTTTATGTGGATTGCCATTGCCTTCGGGCTGGTCACCATTTGGAACCGCGGGCGCAAAGCAGCAGGGGCTTAAGAGATGTGGGTTTTGGCGGCAATCATTTGGGGCTTTGCCGAGGCGACAATATTTTTCTTCGTGCCTGATGTGTTGCTAACCCGCGCCGCTTTGAAACTTGGCTGGGGCAAAGCGGTTCGGCTTTGCGCTTTGGCGGCTTTGGCCGCCACCGCTGGCGGCGCAATCATGTATGTATGGGGCGCCAATAACGCCGCAGACGCCTATCAGCTACTCGACAAGATCCCCGCGATCTCCCCGCCGCTGATTGCCGATGTGGAAGCCAGAATTAGCCAAGGCTGGATTCCCGCATTGTTTTTGGGCGGTTTAACCGGCCAGCCATTTAAAATCTTCATGGTCGAGCTTGGCGCTCAAAATGTGCCCTGGCTCGCCGTGCTTTTTATTGGCTTTCTGGCCCGATTTTCACGCTTTTTCCTGTTTGTCAGCGCTGCCAGCCTTGTTAAAAAGGGCCTAAGTCTTATTATGGAACCCAGCAAAACATTAAATCTTGTTTTATTAAGCCTGTGGGCTGTAATCTGGGTCAGTGTTTACTTGATTTATTTCAGTATTTTCGGCCTTTAGAGAGCGAAACGGCAAGCCTTTTGAAACCTCGTCGTGTTAAGTATATTTTCTGATTTTGGTTGCGGGGAGATTAAGGTGAGCAATACGCCCACAAAGCGAGAAGAGTTGGATAAAGACGCCCAAAAATCAGGTGTGGATGCCGCCTTGGATGCGCCCACTCCCAAACCTGACACTATGGCAGAGCCTGCAGCCATTGGCCGCACGCCTGATGAGGTGCGCCGGGGCTTGCGCGGTTATTTTGTCATGGCTGCAATTTTCACTCTGGTGATGAATCTCCTCCTGCTCGTATCTCCCCTCTATATGCTGCAGGTTTATGATCGGGTGATGACCTCCGGCTCTAATGAGACCCTTATCGTGGTAACCGCGATTGCGGTTTTCATGCTGGCAATTTATGCCGCTGCCGATGGCGGGCGCCGCCGGGTGCTGGCCAATGCCGGACATTTTCTTGGCTCGTCCCTCGATGCCATGACCTTGCGCCTTGGCCTTGGTATTTCCAATGAGCCGCCAACCCGCATTTTAGAAAATATCGGCAATCTCTCCCGGGTGCAGGGCTTTTTGATCAATTCAACCATTGCCCCTTTGTTTGATATTCCTTTTGCCCCTTTATTTCTAATCGTTCTGTTTCTGGTCCACCCCTTGCTCGGGGCGCTATCTCTGGTTGGAATTATAATCTTGCTGGTGCTGGCGCTCATTACCGATAAGGCCTCACGCAAAACCGTTGAAGAAGCCTCCCACCGCGAGCGCTCGGCGCAACAATTACTCGCCCACACCGCCCAGCAACGCGCCGCCATTGTCGGCATGGGCATGGGCGATAGAATCATCAATCGCTGGCAGAAGAAACGCCATCATGCTTTGGGTGAGAGCCTGCGCGCCGTCAACACCACCGCATTTTTAAGCGCCACAACGCGCTCTATCCGGCAAATCCTGCAAGTATTGATCCTTGGCGCCGGGGCTTTTCTGGCCTTGAAACAAGAAGTCTCGCCGGGGGCGATTGTTGCCGGTTCTATCATTATGGGCCGCGCCCTCGCCCCGATTGACCAGATCGTCAATATTTGGCGCCAAGTCATTCAAACCCGCCAGTCATGGCGTGAATTAAACAGCTATTACAAAAAACATGAAGGCTCGCTGGCCAGCCTGTCGCCGGATATGGTGACCCCGATGGCGCGGCCAAGCCCGACCATCAAGCTGGAAGAATTTGCGGTGGCAGCGCCGGGGGCCAGCAAACCCATATTGCCAAAGCTGACCTTTGAGCTTCCTGCCGGTTGCTTTGTTGCTTTGCTTGGGCCTTCCGGTTCCGGCAAGACCTCATTCATGCAATCCATTGCCGGCGCGTGGACACCGGCTGATGGCACCGCCCGTCTTGGGGGCCGTGATATCCACACATGGCAGGCCGATGATCGCGGCAAATATGTGGGCTATCTGCCGCAGCATGTGGAGCTGCTAACCGGCACCGTGTTTGAAAATATTGCCCGCTTTACCGACGCTACCCCCGAAGAAGTTTTTAATGCCGCCAAAAAAGTTGGCTGCCATGAAATGATCAATGCCTTCCCGGAAGGCTATGACACTAAAATTGGCGAAGGCGGCGTGCATTTATCAGCGGGTCAACGCCAAGCCGTTGGCCTTGCCCGTGCTGTCTTCGGCTCCCCAGCCCTAATGCTACTTGACGAACCAACCGCCCATCTCGATCAGGCAATGTCCGGCCTGTTGCTAACCTATTTCGCAAAAATCGCCCGCACACCGATTGAACAGCGCGATGCCAGCTGGATTGTTGCCACTCATGATATTCGGATCATTTCTGCCGCCGACAAAGTGATGTTTATTCAGGCCGGCAAGGTGATGGTTATGCCGCGGGAAGAATATTTGCGTAAAGTTTCAGACTTAAATAAAAACCGCGCCGAGCAGGCTGGAAAAAACAAGGCGGCTTCCGCAGACAATAAAAAATCTGCACAATCTTCCGCCCAATCTTCTAATGTATCCAATCTTCTGACCGTCCCAATTCAAAGACCGCCAGAAACCAAAGAGTAACCATGTCCACTTCACAACAAATCCCATCAGGCGCAAAAGCGCCCAATCCTTTGGCGGATAAAAGCACCTTTTGGGCTTTTATTGTCTGCGTCGCCGGGTTTGGCGGGTTTATCTTGTGGTCCGCTTTTGCGCCTTTGGCCGAAGGCGTCATCGCCAGCGGCGTTGTGGTGGTGGAAGATAATCGCAAAGTTATCCAACATCTCGAAGGCGGCATTATTAAAAAAATCAATATTGGCGAGGGTGACTTTGTTAGACAGGGCGATGTTCTAATTGTGCTTGATGATATTGCCGCCTTGTCACAGCGCGATCAGGCAGTGCAGGAAATGGCTGCGCAATTGGCCGTTATCGCCCGCGCAGATGCAGTGCTTGGGGGCCGCACCGCACCGGATTTTTCGGCCCTTGATAAGCTGGCCATTGATGATGTCACCAGAACCGAGATTATCTCACGCCAACAGGCTCTTTTTACCCAGCAAAGAGAAAATTTTAATGCCGAAACCGGTGTCCTGAAAGCGCGCATTGAAAGCCAGAAAGCCCGGGAAGTTGATCGCAATAGGCAGGTTGTTGCACTGGACCGGGCTATAAGCTCGACCCAACAGGAATTAAACTTGCGCATGACCATGCTCTCCCAGCAAAATGAAACTATTTATGCGGTGCAAAATCTTGAGCGTCAGTTGGCCAATCTACAGGCCGAGCGCGCTTCTCTCATTGCCGATCGCAATCAGGCCCGCACCAGCATATTGGAAATAGACCAACAGCTTTTGCAGGCCCGCACAAAACTATCGGAAACCCTGTCTGCTGAAATGGCCGAGGCCCGTCGGCGGGCTTTATCCGCCGAAGAACAATTAAGCGCCGCGCAGGATGTTTTGTCCCGCACAGTGATTACCGCCCCACAGGATGGCAAGGTTTTAAATCTTGCTTTTTCGACAATTGGTGGCGTTATTCGCGCCGGTGAGCCGATTATGGAAATTGTACCAACCGAATCGGTGGTGATTGCTGAGTTGAAGGTGCGCCCCATGGATCGCGATGTCATTGCCGAGGGGCAAAAAGTCAAAGCGCAGCTATCGGCTTATAAATCATGGCGCGCTAAAAAGGTTGATGGGGAAGTTACCAATATTAGTGCCGATTTGAAAACAGTGCCGGAAACCGGAGAGACCTATTATGCTGTAGAGGTGGCGCTGGATGGCGAAGAGATCGCCGCTCTTGATAATGTCAATGTCATTCCCGGCATGCCAGTAGATGCCTTTATCGAATCCGGCAATCGCCGCACTTTTCTTGATTATTTGTTAGAGCCTCTGGCGCGCACCATGCAAAAAGGGACGCAAGGGACTTGACGATGATGATAGAGCGGGGATCATTGCTGTCATTTCTTTGCGCCGCCTTATTAGGGGGTGTTGCTTTTTTCAGCGCCGCTTTGGCGCAAGAAAATGATCTCGCTGCTCCACCAGATAATAATGACCCTATCGTCTCGCCTCAGGGCGATGTCAGCCAATGCACAACATTTTCTGATGCCTTATCGGCGGCCTATCATGGGGACCCGCGCATTGAAGGCGCCCGCGGTGAATTGGATCGGGCGCTGGCCAATTTACAAGCGGCCAGAGCCCAATCGCGCCCGCAAATTTCCGGCTTCGTGCAGGCAGGGTCAGGCACCGGACGGCTTTTGAACAATCAATCTGATAATCTCTCAGCCATTCAATATAACCAGACCATTTTTACATTCGGGGCGATTAAATATTCCAAATTGGCGGCGAGGGCAGAAATTCGCGCCGCCAATGCCAATATTGGCCGCGTAGCCAGCGAAGTCGCGCAAGAAATTGGCAGTGCCTATCTTGAATTATTGCGCGCCGAAGCCCTGCTCAAGCTGGCCAAACAACAAGAAGAATTTTACGCGCAAAATACCGCCACGGCCGATAGTCGCCTTGAAGCACAAGTCATCACCATTAGCGAGGCCAGTCAGATTAAAGCCAATTATGCCCTCGCCCGTTCAAAACGCATTGATACAGATCTGGCCCGCCAGCAAGCCCGCGCCCGCCTTGAAAGCCTTATCGGCTATCCGCTCTATTGCGTTTCAAGCCTTGCAGCGGATTTCTATTTTGCTGATACCGAGCAATATATTGGCGAAATAACTCTGGATGAATTGCTCGAAGAATCCACAAGGCTAGCGCCAGAGGTACAAAGAGGGGTGGCCCGGGTGGCCGCTGCCGAAGCTTTAAAAAAACAAGTGGCCCGCGGAAATCTCCCCTCGGTCTCCATCTCAGGCTTTGCCTCTCGCGAATATATTCCCGAATCCCAGCGCGGCCCTGCCTTTCTTAACCCCCCAAGCTATTCTGACCGCAATCGTATTGGCATTTCCATCAATCAAAATTTTTATCGTGGTGGGCGCGGTGAAGCCGAACTGCGTGATGCCCAAGGTCGCCTGCGCATTGCTGAAAGCGAGTTGGCAACCATCAGGCGCTCCATAGAAGATGTGGTGCGCCGGGCTTGGGTGCGCGTGCAGGCGCAAGATGCTGCCCGTCAGGCCCTTGCCGAAGCGCGCCAACAGCTCAGCGTGCAAATGGAACAAGCCCAATTGGAATATGCCTTCGGGGTGCGCCGCCTTGATGAGGTTATTCGCGCAGCGGATGCTTATTTCAACACGGCCAGTCAGGAAGTTGAAACCCAATATCAA
>WFQB01000228.1 GCA_015487305.1 Parvularculaceae bacterium
GAACCAGACGGTTACCGTGATTGTCCACTTCTAGCGCGTTCAAAATCATTGGCAATTCGCTGTCAAATTCAACATCCACGACCGCGCCGATAACCTGCGAAATGCGACCTTTATTCGTACTCATCTTTTTCTTCCTCTTAAAATCCTGCCAGTGACGCATATGCGAAGCTTAAACGCTTTCCGCCCCGGCAATAATTTCTATCAATTCGGTTGTAATCTTGGCCTGACGGGCCCGGTTAAACTGTAATTGCAATTTGTCGATCATATCGCCGGCATTGCGGGTGGCGCTGTCCATGGCGGCCATGGAGGCGGCCTGTTCAGAGGCCTGATTTTCCAGCAGCGCTTTGAACACTTGCACGCCGATAAACCGCGGCAACAGGCTTTCCAAAATGGCTTCTTCATCAGGTTCATAAGTGTAGATCGCCCCCTCAAGATCGCGCACCCCAACCCCTTCGGGGGCTTTGGCCGGTATCACCTGTTGGGCGGTTGGAATTTGGGTCATGACATTTTTAAACTTGCCAAAGAATAATGTGCAGACATCAAACGCACCCTCTTTGAACATGCCTAAAACCATGTCGGAAATTTCCTGCGCATTGACAAAGCCAACCGATCTAATCCCCCCAAGAGAGATATGGTCAATCATCAGCTCTTCATAAAGGCGCTTTAACTGCTCGCGCCCCTTTTTGCCGACAGTCAGCAGTTTCACCTGCTTGCCCTCGCCTTGCAGGCGAATAATTTCTTCGCGGGCCTTGCGCACAATTGACGAGTTAAACCCGCCGCAAAGACCACGCTCAGCCGTCGCAACCACCAGCAAATGCACCTGATCGGCGCCTGTGCCTGCCAGCAATTTTGGCGCACTGGACGAAGACACCCCAGCAGCAAGATTGGCCAGCACCCGCTCCATGCGTTCCGCATAGGGGCGCGCCGCATTGGCCGCCTCTTCGGCTTTACGCAATTTTGCCGCAGCAACCATTTGCTTGGCCTTGGTGATCTTACGGGTCGATTGAACCGATTTGATCCGAATTTGTAGATCGTTCAGTGATGGCATTATTGTTTTGCCTCATTGTGTTCAATTGTAACTGTTGGTTCGGTTTTAGTAGCGATTGCAAATGACTCGAAATGCTCTCCCATAACTTCCACTACGTCCATAACTAAGCTCGCAGGCGAATCCGGCGTAGCCTGAAGAATCGCCTGGCAATTCGCATTTGCTTTTACAAGTTGCTCAAGTTCAATAGGTAATTCTTCCATTGTGATTGGCTGTTTATTGAGACGCATTTCGTCACGGTCCACAACAACAAAGGCACAAATTGTATTTTTATCACTTACCTCTCCGCGCATCACTTTGACGCCCGGCTCTTTCGCCTCAGCAGCTAGTGTCGAGCCCCCGACGGCAATCACATCATTACAAGCCAGCAAGGTAAAACTCGCTATAGCCATGATCAGCAGATTGATATGTCGTCTTACCGTCTTCACTTAATGTTTTATCCCAAATCTTTAAGCAAATTTCTTCACAAAAACGTCGAGAATTTCTGTCAGCTTTTTCTCATCGTCTTCGGACAATTTCTTGCTGTCACGAATGGACGACAAAAGCGTTCCATGCTCGGCGCTTAAAAGACGCAGAAATTCTTCTTCAAAGGCTCCAACCCGTTTGGTGGGGATATCATCAAGATAGCCGCGCACACCGGCAAAGATAACGCAGACCTGCTCTTCAACCTGCAAAGGCGAATATTGTGGCTGCTTCATCAACTCGGTCAGGCGCTCGCCGCGACCAAGAATTTTCTGGGTTGCCGCATCAAGATCAGACCCGAATTGCGCAAAGGCCGCAAGTTCGCGATATTGCGCCAGCTCACCCTTAATCTTGCCGGCAACCTGCTTCATGGCTTTAATCTGCGCCGAGGATCCAACCCGCGACACTGACAGACCCACATTCACCGCCGGGCGAACACCCTGATAGAACAGATCTGTTTCAAGAAAGATCTGGCCATCGGTGATCGAAATAACATTGGTCGGAATATAGGCCGATACGTCATTGGCCTGCGTTTCAATGATCGGCAAAGCGGTGAGCGAGCCAAGGCCATGATCTTCGTTTAGTTTCGCAGCCCGCTCCAGCAGACGGGAGTGGAGATAGAACACATCGCCCGGATAGGCTTCGCGGCCCGGAGGACGACGCAGCAGCAAGGACATCTGGCGATAGGCCACGGCTTGCTTTGACAAATCATCATAGATGATAACCGCATGCATGCCATTATCGCGGAAATATTCGCCCATGGCAGCGCCAGCAAAAGGCGCGAGGAATTGCAGCGGTGCCGGTTCCGAAGCGGTCGCAGCGACCACGATGGAATAATCAAGTGCGCCATTATCTTCCAGCGTTTTTACGATCTGGGCCACGGTTGAGCGTTTTTGCCCAATCGCCACATAGATACAAAACAGCTTGCCGCTGTCATCACTGGCCTGCGCGTTAATATCTTTCTGGTTCAGCACCGCATCAATGGCGATAGCGGTTTTACCGGTCTGACGGTCACCAATAATCAACTCGCGCTGGCCACGGCCAATCGGGATCATGGAATCGATCGCTTTAATCCCGGTCTGCACTGGTTCATGCACGGATTTGCGTGGCAAAATACCCGGCGCTTTGACGTCCACAAGACGGCGCTCGGTCGATTCAATCGGCCCCTTGCCGTCAATCGGATTGCCAAGCGGGTCAACAACCCGGCCCAGCAAACCCTTACCAACCGGCACGTCCACAATCGCTTGTGTTCGCTTAACCGTATCGCCTTCGCGAATCTCACGGTCTTCACCAAAAATCACGACCCCGACATTATCTTTTTCGAGATTGAGGGCCATGCCCTTCACACCATTGGCAAATTCGACCATTTCACCGGCCTGAACATTATCAAGACCATAGACACGGGCGATACCATCACCAACGGACAAGACCTGTCCGATTTCGGAAACCTCGGCATCCTTGCCAAAGTTTTTAATTTGTTGCTTCAGAATTGAGGAAATTTCTGCGGCCTGGAGTTCCATAATTATTTCAAGCCTCTTTCATGGCGAGTTTAAGACGATTGAGTTTAGTGCGCAGGGATGAATCCACCATGCGCGAGCCGACTTTGACGATCATGCCGCCTAGTAAATCGGGATCTGTTGAAAGCGTCAGGTTTACAGCCTTGCCAACACTGGCTTCAATTTCGGCGCGCAAACGTTTTTGCTGTTCATCATTCAAAGCTGCGGCAGTGATGGCCTCGGCGGAAATTTCCCCGCGAGCCTCCGCTGCACGCATTAAAAAAGCCTGCAACACGCCATAAAGCGCATAGAGGCGACCATTTTTTATCACAAGCTGGACAAGGTTTTTGAGCAATTGATGCGCACCTGCCTTGTCGAGCAATGCCATCATCGCGCTATCTTGGCTGTCGCGATCAAAGGTCGGATTGGCCAGAAAGCTGCGCAATTCGTCGGAATTATCGATAATATCGACCAGAGCCCGCACATCGCTTTCAATGGCGTCTAAAACGCTCTCTTCTTCTGCCAAATCAAAAAAGGCAGAAGCATAACGCTGACCAAGTTCGGATATGCCACCAGTAGAAGCTGTCATGAAATGTGCCGGACCCCTCCTTAACAAAAGGCCTTTATTTTTTATCTTTGGCCTGACCTTTCAAAAGCGCCCATTATCGGACGCGCAGCCAGACCCTAACCTATTGATACTCTTATGATTTCAAGCCGCCCCTCGAATTGCTTCCAAAGCCCGACCTGTGCAAAGTCGGTGGGTGTTAGCATGGCTCTTTTCACGGCGCAACAGGGGACTTGGCCCCGTGCAATATTTGGCAAAAACCAGCAATAAAAGGGGGTAGAGGCGCGACAAATGAGCGTCGATAAAAAGCCCTAGATGGCAATTCTAGCAAAACCTGAATCCTTTTTCCCAAAGACTGCCCCTGCCCCTCACCTCTCCCTTGACCCAGAGCCCCGAAACAGCGTGTTTTGAGCTGTTAAGTTTAGAAATTTCAAGCCGTTAGGAAGACCCGCCCGATATGAGCCCTGTTCGCATTCCCCAGCAGACCGGCTTTCCGCAATCCTTAGATGGGTTGCGCCAATCTCTGGCGGCCCGTTTTGGCCTGTCCACCCTGCTGGAGACCCCGCCAGCGGCCATGTTTCGGCGGGTGCGGGAAATAAGCCAAGAAACAGAAGAAAAACTCGACCAGCTACAAAAAGAGATGGTCAAAAAGGGCCTCAAAGAGCGCCAGCTTGATCTTGCCAATAGCGCGCTATTTGCTGCCGAAATTGCCCCATCGGGCTTATTGGCCCTGCATCGCCATGATGGCATTGGCCCGCTGCCCGTGGCAGTTTTGCACCCCCAAAACGATGATCAATATCGCATCGCCCATGATTTGCTGCGCCAGTTTGATTTTGCCGCCGAATTTGATATCGCCAGCGAGGGCAACCCCAATCAACATGATTCTCGGCCAATTATCGCCATTAGCAAAACCTATCTCGACAAGGTTGAAATTCTTGAAGCTGAAACTGGCATGGTGCATTTCGAGCATCACGCCCCTTGGCAGGTTCTGGTAGAGGCTGCGCAAAATGCCGGACTTGGCCTGCCACAAAAAGCCTTTGCCGATAGATTTGCAAAACCGGCGCTGGCCGCCGAGGCTGGCCTATTTGAGGAGATGAGCCGCGACCGCCACGGAGTGCGCGTAAGATTACCACAACAGGGCCAGCAAATTTTGCGGGGCACTTGGCTGTTTGCCCATGAAGAAAAAGCGCTGGAACTGTTTCAGCGCATTGCCCGGCGTCACCGTCCGCTATTTCTTGAATTTATTCCCCATACGGATTTAATGGTCAGTGCTGGCACTGGCCTATTGCCCAAACCCCTCCCATGGCAAGCCAGGCAATGGCGTGGTGCGTTACGCATTGCCTGCATGGGCACGCAAATTACCAGCCAGCTTGCCCTTGCCGGCATCGCTTGGGAAATGGAATGGGCCGGCGGGATTAAAATTGCCGAAAACTATTTTCCGACAGGCCATGACCGGCAAAAAGCATTGCTATGGTCCGGGGCCAGTGAAGTTGCCATTGCCAAAAACTTGCGCTGGCAGCGCATCAATAAAGCCAAAGGGGACGCGATTGCCCGCCTACAAAAGCGCGCCCGCGAAACGGTTGGCACTATCCCTCTTCTGGCCAATGGCGATGCCATCACCGCATTGCGGTTAATATCAACCAAAGGCGCCAACCCGATCGGCGAATTGGCGGTTCTTTATCCGCGGGATTTCCTGCGCCCGGATGCGCAATGGATTGATCTCTATCAACGCCTGACCAATCCCATGGCCGCATCACCGGCAGAAACAGTTGATCCGTCCACAGATGAAGTTGAAAATAGCGAGGAATGGCAAGAAATTCGCCGCGCCCTGCTGTCGGGCCAACCCGGCCATGCTGCTTAAAAATCTCTTATGCCAACCGCTTCTGCACCCCTCATTCTTGACGCCACCGGCCTTCGCTGTCCGGTACCGGTTTTGAAGCTTGAAGCTGCCATCCGGCAAAACCCGCACCAAAACCGCTTTCAAATCATTTGCGATGATCCCATCGCAAAAATTGACATTCCTCATTATGCCAAAGAAGCGGGATTTTCTGCCAATCTGTTAGAGGAAAATAGCGGGCGCTGCGTCTTTCTGGTCACAAGAATCAAGGAAATTCACCCGAAAGGCGAGTTTTAAGCCCTCAAATCGCCCCAAACGCCCCTATGATTGGGATAATAGGTTAACTTTTAAGCCAGTGGGACTGCCATTTGCGCAAAAAAGTGTTAACCTTGATGGTGACTGACTCGCCGCTTCTGATTCTTCATCCGGAGATGATGGCTACCGGCCTTTTTGGCAGCAGCAATAGCGGGGCAGGCAAAGGCGTTATGACGCGGATTTTGCGTTTAAGAATCGGCGATTGGATGGTAAATATTCGGTTGCGTTCGAGTGGATGTTCGAGGGGAGTTTTTAAAATAATGGTGGGACAGAAGATGAAAAAGCATCGACCAGAAGGGTTGAAGCCTGAAGGGTTTCTACTTGGTAATTTACAGCCAGGAAAATTTGTGCGTGGGGCTGTCGCGGGACTGGCGCTTGGCATCAGTGCTCTTGCCCTGACAGGCACTGCTTACGCAGATTTTGATGATGCGGTGCTGGCTTATTCGCAAGCCAAATATGAAAACGCACAGGATTTATTTCGTCGCTACGCCACGGCAGGTGATGTGAAATCCAAAACCGCCCTTGGTGATATTTATTCCGGCGCGATGATCGAAGCAGATATTGCTTTGGTTGACCCGGCCACGACAGGCATCATTCAAGACAAATCCCGCGCCCTTGCTTGGTATATTCTGGCCGCCAATCATGACTTTGAAAGCTATAATCAAAGCCCCACATGGCGCGATGTAAATGCCAAATATCGGGCGCAAGCGCGGGTCACAGAATTGATGGGCACCATGTCTGACAAGGATGTTGCCAAGGCTCAAAAAATGGTTGTCACTATTCTCGAAGCGGAATCAGAATTTGATCTTTATCGTCTTGGCAAAATGTATATGACCGGATCCGGCCTGCCCAAGGACAATGTCAAAGCCCTGCAATATTTTATTCTCGCTAGCGGCCGCAACACAAATTCCAACTCCACCGCCACCGCCACCGCTGGTGAATTAATGCCGCTGATGAGCAAGAAAGATATTGAAAAGGCAGAAGAAAGAGCCGCCAATTGGCAACCGCCTTTACCAGAACCCTATAAGGGACACAAAACCCCGAAACAGGAGGAGATGGAGCGCAAGCTGAAAGAATTGCGTGACCGCGAGGCGGCGCAGGCGCTGGCCAATATCGAAACCGAATTTGCCAATAATGATCATCTGATTCAGGCCTCTTTGGCCGCGCTTGGCTATTATCTCGGACCGATTGATGGCTCGCTTGGTCGGGAAAGCCGGATTGCCATTCGCAATTTCCAATATTCGCTGGTTGAGCGCAAAAGCAATATGACCGCAGAGGAAAAAGCGCAGGTTCGCACTGGCTATCTGACCCTTGATCAAAAAGTTGAATTGATAAGACAGGCGGCCGAACGCAAACATCCACGCTCACTCTATGTCTATGGCATTATGAACGCCAAAGGCATTGGCGTTTCAGCCAATGGTAAAAGGGCTGAGAAATATCTCAAAGAGTCGGCCAATTATGGCTATGCCCTCGCCCATTACGCTCTCGGGGTTTATTATCGCGATGGCACACAGGGCGAAGACAAGATCCTGCCGAATGTTGGCAAAGCCACCTATCATTTGGGGCAGGCCGTGGCGCTTGGTTATGAACCAGCACGCGGTGAATTAATGAAACTTTACGAAACAGTTCCGGCCACGGATACGAGAGGTAGTTATGATTAAGTTTATCCCACAGGTTAGCCCCCTTTCTTCGAAAGTCGGATCCAAAATTGGCCTCGCCTGCGCCGCTCTGGCTCTTATTCTGCCGGGCATGGCCAACGCGCAAACTTTTGGCGGCATGCCCACCATCACGCCGCAAAACCAGACCGGTAAAGACAACACCAAGCCCGGCACCAAAGAAGAAGAAAAACCCGATTATGTGGTTGTCGACACCAGACGCGGCAAAACCGGCAGCTATCAATCCATTCAGGCGGCGATTGATGCCGTTGACTGGGGTGGCGTTGTCGTAGTGATGCCGGGGGATTATCACGAAAATCTCGACATCCGCAAAGCGGTGACCATTCAAGGGGACCGTGGCCCCGGCGCGTCCGTGCGCATTATTGCCACCAGCGCCGACAAGCCATGCCTTAACTTTGAACCTTTTTCCGATGACAGCCGCGCGCTGGTTTCCAATGTGGAATTTCGCACCGCGCCATCGGCCACGCAAAGACCATCCAACTATGATGGCCTGTTCAACAATCAACAGGACAACAGCTATGATCGCATAAGCAATAGCAATGCGCAGGGTAGTGCCGCTTGTATTGCGATTAAGTCCGGCGTCTTCACCATGAAGGAATCAACTATTGATGGTGGCCGTGTTCATAACGGATCTTTGGTGGAAATCACCGGCGGCACCGCGCAGCTTGAGCGCAACACCATTACCGGCGGTCTGGACGGTGTTCTGGTTGCCCAGCGCAGCCCACTTTGGGATCGCACCTCCTTGATTGATAATAACATCACCGAAAATCTTTATACCGGTGTCCACATGACCGGCGTTGCCTCGGTTACTGCCTCTGGCAATTTCATTGCCAGCAATGGTCAGGGCATTGTCTATAACGGGGAAGGAGATGCCACTATCGTCGCCAACAAGATTCTCAATAATCGCGGCACGGGTGTGTTGCTGGGCCGCGATGCCAAGCAGATATTATTGCGCCTTAACGAGATTTTTGAAAATGATGGCGATGGCGTAAAAATCTATACCGCCAATGGCTTGATTGAAAATAATGATATTCGAGTCAAAGCCGGTTACAGCGAAATTGATATTTCTGACCAGACCGGCAACCTTCCAAAGATCATCAATGATGTTGCCCCAACAGCAAAGTCCTTTGTCGCCCGCGACGAAGAAGATGACAGCGATGAATATTTCTTTGGCCGCTAAACGCCCTTTGATTTAAATGTGATAACATTTAACCCCGGTTTTGATTGCTTCAAAAACCGGGGTTTTATTTTAAATTTGCTTTTTTCCTGTTCACACTGATGCGAGCTTCCTTGGAATTGCCATATTTCAAGACCTATAATTGCCTTGATAGTGTTGTGTCGCCTCCAGCCGCTATGAAACCTACTTACAAAACCTGACCCCAAAAGGAGCATTTTATCATGTTCAAACCTTATCAATTTTTTGCCTTACTACTGGCCTTTACCGGCCTCTCTATTGCCAGCGCCAACGCTGCGGATCTCAGCGCCTACAGCAAGGTTTATATTGCTGAAGTGCAAATTGCCGACGATCTGGCTAATCGTGAAGTGCGCCCCCTGCCTCGGCGCTATCAAAATGAACGCCCGGTCACCCAAAAAGATCTCGCCGCCAGAGCCGAAGATCTGCGCGAGCGCCTTGCCATGGAAATCGGTAAATCAAAAACATTAGTTGCCGCCCCCGGCGAAGATGTGTTGACCGTGCAAGCCACCATCACCGAGCTGCGTTCTAATCGCCCAACCATGGCCGACTATCGGGCTGAGCCAAGCCTTAGCCATCGCTCCCTCTATGCGGGCGGTGCTGCTGCCGATATTGCTTTTCTTGTAAATGGCGAAGAGATTGCCTCTTTATCGGATGATTATTTTGGCTCGCTGTCAGACCCGATCCCAACACAGGCGACCTGGGGCGATGCCAAAAACGCCTTCCGGCGAATTGCCCGCACTGCGGCAAAAGCCTTGCAATAAATTTTAAGTGTCTTCAAAAGAAAAACCGTCTCAAATATGGGGCGGTTTTTTTCACTTTTATGCCACATCAAAATGGCAGGCCTCACCAATTGACGGGCGCGAAACGCTGACCCGCGACAAGCCTGAAAATTTTGGCTTTAGGCGCTTGGCAACAAATTGGCAGATATTTTCCAATGTCGGCGTTTCCAGTCCTTCAATCTCGTTCAAGAAAGAATGGTCAAGAATTTTACGAATATCTTCCAACGCCTCGGTAATATCGGCAAAATCGGCAATCCAGCCATCTTCATCCGGCATGCCAGTAATCTCCACATCCAATTGAAAAGAATGTCCGTGCAGGCGTTTATAGGGCCGCGTTTCACTTTCCAGATGAAGGTGATGGGCAGCATCAAAGGTGACCGTTTTTACAATACGCATGAGGGTATAAATCCTTAGGAAAAAATCAGCGCTCTTTTTAAGGAATGCCGATAATCTTATGGGTCTGCAATGACAAGCGCCATTTGGGGTGGGCCTGACAATATTCAATGGCTGCGGCTATATGGCGGGAAAACAAGCTGCCGTCCAGCGCCTCATCCATGGGCTGTAGGAAAAAAGCCCCAAAATCGAGATTTTCAAACCGTTCCGGCGGAGCCAGCTTTTGCGGGTATACGAGCTTTAATTCATTACCGGAACACTGCACCAGCGGCGCGTCAGCTTTGGGGCTGATGCACAGCCAATCAATACCTTTGGGCGCTTTTATGGTGCCATTGCTCTCAACTGCAATTTCAAAACCGACATTTTTCAGCGCCTGCAACAGGGGAGTATCGACCTGCAGTAAAGGCTCGCCGCCCGTTAGAACTATAAAAGCTTTGCCGCCATCCGTTTTTTTCTCGCGCCATTCCTGCGCCGCCCGTCTGGCCAGGTCTTCCGCACTCGCAAATTTTCCGCCGCCAGGCCCATCGGTGCCGATGAAATCGGTATCACAAAAATTGCAAATGGCTTTTGAGCGATCGCGCTCCAGACCGGACCATAAATTACATCCGGCAAAACGCATAAAAACTGCAGCGCGCCCCGTATGCATGCCTTCACCTTGCAGGGTATAGAAAATTTCTTTGACGCTATAGGTCATGGGTGCCACCCTTGCGGCAAAGGCGCGCCGCCAAGATAGTCCTGCCAGCCTTTTTCGCGCAAATCGCAAGCGGGGCAATCCCCGCAACCATAGCCCCAAGAATGGGCCTCGCGCCCACCGCGATAACAGCTATGGCTGCGCTTATTGATAAGTTCCACCAGCGCCCGCCCGCCAAGCTGCTCGGCCAAAGTCCAGCTTTGTCCCTTGGTCAAATGCATTAACGGGGTCACCAATGACAAATCGCGATCAAGCCCAAGCTCGAGCGCCCGCATTTGCGCATCCAAAGTGTCCTGACGACAATCGGGATAGCCGGAAAAATCCGTCTGGCACATGCCCGCCACCAGAGTTGAAATTTCGCGACTAAAACAAAGCGCCCCCGCATAAACCAGAAAAGCAAGATTGCGCCCCGGAACAAAAGTCGTCGGCAGACCGTCAGCATCAACCACTATCTCCTGCTGGCGGGTCAGCGCCGTCTCGCTAATTGCTCCCAACCCCGCCAGATCAACAAGATGATCCGCCCCCAGCCGCTCTGCCCATTCAGGGTTGAATTGTCGATATAGCTCCAAAACCTCTTGCCTTGCGCGCATCTCGACCTCATGGATCTGGCCATAGGCAAATCCAACCGTCTCCACATGGGCAAAGCGCCCCAGCGCCCAAGCCAAACAAATCGCAGAATCCTGCCCGCCAGAAAACAGAACCAGCGCTTTATCTTCCAGCTTATTATCCAAAATCGCGGATTTCATCAGCCATCCTTTAAAAAATCAATGCCGGGTCTTGCCGGAAAAACCGCCCAATTACAATGGCCTAATTGGCTGATCACAAAACTGGTTGTCGCCCATTTTTGAAAAAATCAGGGTTGCAAAACAGTTTAATTAACCTATTGACCTTTTATTAATCTCTGCAATCTATGGTTGCAGCACTGACGAACACACCTTCGTAGCGCAATCATGTCACGCCTCCCCGAGTATATAACGTGACATGCAGTGTTGTCAGGCAGGATGGTAGGCCCACCAGTTACCGTCCAAACCTCAAGAAAGCACCGCGGATATATTGCCCTTTTCGCGGTGCTTTTTTGTGCTCTGAATTTCAGCCCATCAGCGCTTATTGATCTTCCATTTCAACACTGGAATGACTGCCAAAGCTTTCCTGCGCTGTCACATGCACAAAAGTCAGGCCAAGCGCCAATAGCAGCCCCAACACATAGGCCAGCAGGGTTGCGTGCTTTAATCCTTCGCGCATATGGCTGGTCAGATGGGTCGCCCCCACATAAAGCAAAGCCCCCGCCGCAACCGATAGCAGCATGGCGATAGTGTCCGGCTCGACTTCGCTCAACACCAACTGTGACGCAATCGCCCCCATGGGGGTCGTCAAAGCAGCCCCGATAAAGGCAAAGAAAACAGCCCCATTGCGACCGAGACCGGAAAGGCGCAATAGCGCAAACAGCAACACCCCTTCTGCAAAT
Source organism: Parvularculaceae bacterium (assembly GCA_015487305.1). GTDB lineage: Bacteria > Pseudomonadota > Alphaproteobacteria > Caulobacterales > Parvularculaceae > S012-90. The sequence goes on from WFQB01000228.1 coordinate 11,920, forward strand.
TCATGGGCAATCAATCCGGCTGACGCCATCATGCCTACATATTCATCATGGCCAAACAGCACACCATATTCAAAGCCATCAATGAAAGAATGAAACCCGACCGCAAGAAAAGGAACAAAGGCGTTGGTGACGCCTTTTTCATTGCTATCGATCAGCATATTGATGAAATAGAGAAGGAAATACCCAAACAGAACAAGAAATGGCGCGTAAACGCTGCTTTCCAATCCTTCGGGAATAAGAAAAATCGCAGTGGTCAGTAAAACACCCGCCGCAAAGGCAGCAAAATAAGCGCTATTGCGCTCGGCCCATCCGGAATTGCGCCATACGGCTGCAAGCCCCAGCGTGGCAATGGACGCAGCCGCCAGACTTGCCAATACCGCAGGGGCGGCCCAATCAATATTGGCAAGAAAATTCATCAACTACCCCTATTTCCCAACTTATTATTTGTCAGGATATACCAGCCCAGAGCGCTTTAAAGTCCCCCCTCAAAGCCTCAAGGCATTATGCCTCCCATGGGACGCATAAACAAGTGATTTGTGATAGAATAACAGGACTTAAGAAAGTCTTAGCAAATAGCCTTAGCAAAAGGATAATAGATTGAAATTCCTATGCTTTTAGGCACTTTTTGCCATTTCCATGCCATCAAATTCCGCAACCAGATGGCCTGGCGATACTTCAATCAGCTTGGGGCGATATTGCTCCGCATCCGGGTCGTCAATCAGCTTGGATTTCAAAAAGCGAAGACCCGCACGCGTATCCAGCGGCGAGGGCAAATCCCCTTCCAGCTTGATGCGCGGTTTGGCCCGCTCAATCTTCGGGTCTGGCACTGGCACTGCAGAAATTAGCGCCTGCGTATAGGGATGGCGGGCATCTTCATAAATCGTATCGCGGTCAGCCAGTTCTACAACCCGCCCAAGATATAAAACCATGACCCGGTGAGACACTTCGCGCACCACCGACAAATCATGGCTGATGAAAATCAGCGACAGACCAAAATCCGCTTGCAGGTCAAGCAGCAGATCAACAATTTGCGCCTGTACTGAAACATCCAAAGCGCTAACCGCCTCATCACAAATTACCATTTCCGGGCGCAATATCATCGCCCGGGCAATGCCGACCCGCTGGTTTTGCCCGCCGGATAATTCATGGGGGTAGCGATTGATCAAATCCGGTGACAGACCAACCCGTTCCAGCATGCCGCGCACTTCTTTTTCCATTTCGGATTTTTTCATGCCCGGCTTATGAGTTTTCAAAGGCTCGGCAATAGACGCACCAATATTCATACGTGGATTAAGCGCCGCCAAAGGGTCCTGAAAAACAATCTGCATATCCTTGCGCAAGGCCCGGATTTTCTTTTTGTTAAGCTCGGTCAAATCCCGCCCCAGCCACACAACCGGATGCTCGGAGCGATTTTTCTTAATTGGTGCAAATTGCAAAACTGCCCGCGCCAAGGTCGATTTACCGCAACCGGATTCGCCAACAACTCCCAAAGTCTCGCCTTTGCGTAATTTAAACGACACCCCGTCAACCGCCCGCAAGGGTTTGCGCTTTGGCATCAGCCCGGTGCCAACAACAATCGGAAACTGAACTTTGACCTCATTCACCTCCAAAATGGTTTTGGAATCTTCAGGCACTTTTGCCAGCTTGACCCGACCATCGCGATTAGGCTGGTCAAGGCGAGGCATGGCATCAAGCAGCATTTTTGTATAGTCTTCTTTAGGCTCATAGAAAACATCATTGACATTGCCCTGCTCAACAAAATCCCCATGGCGCATAACCAAAACCCGATCCGCCATGCGCGCCACCACACCCATATCATGGGTAATAAACACCATGCCCATTTGCATATCGTTTTTAAGGTCAACCAGAATATCAAGAATTTGCGCCTGCACCGTCACATCAAGGGCCGTTGTCGGCTCATCAGCGATGAGCAAGGCCGGATCGGTCAATAGCGCCATGGCAATCATCACCCGCTGGCGCATACCGCCGGACAGCTCATGAGGATATTGCCGCAAACGTTTTTTAGCTTCGGGAATACGCACAAGTTCCAAAAGATCGGCCATGCGCTTTTCTGCCTGCTCGCCGGTCAACCCCTTATGGACCAACAACACTTCCTGCATCTGTGTCCCGATGCGCATATGCGGGGTTAGAGAGGTCAGCGGGTCTTGGAAAATCATGGCAATATCATTGCCGCGCACGCTGCGTAATTTTTTGTCAGATTTGGTTAGCAAATCCTCGCCACGAAACACCGCCTTGCCGCCAGCTTTGCCATTGGAGGCAAGCAACCCCATGGCCGCCAAACAGGTCTGGCTTTTGCCGGAACCGGATTCACCAACAATCGCCACACATTCCCCGGCCCCGACATCAAAAGAAATACCCTTGACC
>WFQB01000229.1 GCA_015487305.1 Parvularculaceae bacterium
AAAGTCTTGGCTGATGCCGATGAAACTTTGTCACAAGGGCGCGCTCTTGCCGAAGCCGGGCGCATGACAACGCAAGCCATTCAGCCGACCAGCGATGATGTCGCCATGATGGAAGCGGCGATTGCGGACTTACAGGAAAGTCGCGATATGTATGTGATGAGCCTGAAAAAATTGCGCAATGATGGCGAGGATGTCTCTTCCAGTGAGATTAAAGAATTGAAACGCGCCTTCACCCAGACCATTATCGATATTGGCCGCGCCGCCGATGTGGTTGCCGAAAAAGCAGCACAAAACAAAGCCTCCCAATATGCCGAACCGCAAACTAGCGCCACGGGCAGCTTCTCGGCGCAGTAGGGTGGGGGTGTTTGGCCAGATCACAATTTACCTGATGTGACGTCCTTTGATCTCCCATTCCCTCGGGAGTAGAAGGCGCTTTTATGTGCTATCCTTGCGCAAGGATAGTATTTCCCCCTAGCGCTGGCCCCGCATTTCGTGCTGCATAACAATTATGCGCCAGAACAGAGCTCATCTTTATACCGGATTTTATCTCACCCAGTTTTTGTTTCTCGGGGTGCAGCTTCCGTTTTTTCCCGGCTGGCTGGATGCCAAGGGGTTTAGCGAGGCGGAGATTGGCTGGCTGACCGGCGGGGCGCTGATCATGCGCCTGCTATTGGGGGCGGGGATTGCTTGGGTAGCCGAGGGCTTGCGCGATCAAAGACTGGTCTTGCGGCTGGTGGCCGGGTTGATGTTTTTTAGCTCAGCCATGCTGCTCTTGACCGACAGCAAAATGGCGCTTGCCATTCTTGCCATGCTGATGCTGTTTTCTTTTGGTTGCCTTGTGCCTTTAACGGATACGGCGGTACTACGGGCGGATCGTCAGGGCTTGCTCACCTATGGCAAGGCCCGGGGTTTTGGGTCTTTTGCTTTTATTTTTGCCAATCTTGTCGGCGGTGTGGTCATTGCGCAATATGGGGATGGGGCCGGGGTGTGGTGGATTGTCGGCGCGACTTTCGCAACCCTGCTGGTCAGCTTTATTGTGCCGCGTATCAATCCGGTCAATAATCTTGATCGCTTAAAAGAAATAAAACCGGAAAGCACCAGTGCCATTCGCCCGCCCAAATTGGCCGAAGCCGGGCGGCTGATTAAATCACCGAGCTTTCTTCTGGTGCTTCTGGCATCGGGCATGGTGCAGGGGGCGCACGCGACCTATTATACATTTTCAGAATTACACTGGTCACGCCTTGGCTATGGCAGTGATCTTATTGGCGTGTTGTGGACGATCGGTGTCGCTTGCGAAATTTTTCTGCTGTATAATGCCAAACGTCTATTGCGCTTTACCGGCCCTGTGGGGTTGATTTTAATAGGCGCGATAGCGGCATTGATCCGCTGGCCGTTGATTGGCCTGTCGCCGCCGCTTTATGTGCTGGTGTTTTTGCAAGCCATGCACGCTTTTACTTTTGCCGCGACCTATATGGGCACGGTGGAATTTATTGCCCGCGCCGTGCCGGGTAATCTCACCAATACGGCGATGACATTGGTCTCGACTTTGGGGGTCGGCGCGGTGACAGGGATTGCGGCCATCCTTGCCGGGTTTATCTTCTCCCCCGCCGCGCCTTTTGCCGCCTATGGCTTGATGGGGGCCATGGGCGGGGTTGGTATTATCGCAGCTTTATTGTTACAGCGGCGCTGGCATGGGGGATTATTACGCACCGACCGATAAGGTTTTAAAGCATCACCGAAATACTGCCATCCCATTCTTTATCGTCAGAGCGCCGCCCTAATTGCTGGTTTTGTTTGGCCTCGGCAATGCGTTGCTCATACATTTCAATGAAAAAATTATTGATACCGGGAATATCTTTTAGCTGCTCCAAATGGGCGCTGGCCGCATCAAATTCGCCAGAGCGCCAAGCTATGATAAGCGAGCGCTGGCGATCAGCCAGATCGCGAAAACCACGGCTGGCTTTCAGGAACGGATTACCAACAAGACCATAAATTGGCGTGATTTGCTGACTGTCATTAATGCGCAGAGTATCCAAATCAAGAAAGGCATAATGATGGCGCATGCCCATAAACACAGTTTCATCGCAGATAATCGCCGGGCCATATTGGCGTGAGCGCGAGCGCAAATGGCTGGCCAGCGCCACCGCATCGCCAATCACCGAATAGCGATTGCGTGCACCCCTGCCCACCGGGCCGGAATAGCAAATATCACTGGCCAAACCAATTTCGATATAGCCCTGCTCGAAAGCGGTTTCCTGTTGTTCAACAGATGCCTTTGAGCCACGCGCCAAAACCGACATTTCAACATCCTGGCTTAAAGTCACCATATCGCCAATCATATCCAGAGCGCAGGCGCAGGCCTGTTCCACATGATGGGCATTTTCCTCAGGCACATTCCAATAGCCAAGCAGGCGGCCATCTTCCCCATGATCCACCGTGCCCCCATGGTCGAGAATGGTGCGCCGTAATTTGTCATTGGATTGGGCAATGAAATGGATGAACTCTTCCGAGCGGTCCACAAATTGCGCCATGGCTTGACGCGGCAGCCGCACCCCACAGGATAAAACCGTAACTTGACGACGCACCCCGCTCAGCAATCCGGCCCCTTTGGGGCGGCCAATATGCTGCATGGTCGCTGGCGGCAAGGCGCCGTGAAAGGCGCCGCGCAAATGGTCATCGCGAATGATGGAATTGACAAAATGCGTGACCACCATGGCAATGGGGGCCAGCAGAACCGTAAATATCGCTGGCAGGAAATCAAGCAGCATCACCGTGCTGTTAAAGATCAGCCAATTTACTGTCAGCAAAAGAAATGCCGTGGCAATGGTGATGGAAGTGACCAGAGAGGGGCGCAGAATGAGGGCTGCAAAAATTATCAAAACCCCAAACACCAAAACCAGACCGGCTTCAAGCAGGCCGGCCCAGACCGGACGAATGGGCGCTATGCCAGCCAGCATTTGGTCGGCAAACAGAATGTGGGCTTCGGCTACGGAAAGCTCATGGGAGTTGGATTTAACATACGCCCCGGCGCTAACGCTTTCACCAATGATAACGGTTTTGCCGGAAAGGGCGCCAGACCAGTTTTGACCGGTGGTCAGTAGCCGCCAAGCGGGGACGGTTGCAATGGCGGATTTTCGCGGTTGATAAAGTCGCAAAGCCCCGGATTGATCGAGGGGTAAGATATTATCATTGACGCGCAAAGCCGCGATTGGCTTGCCTGATGCTGTAGAGCGGGTTTTATGGGGAATAATCATGACCTTGGCCCCATTGATCTGCGCAATGGCAAGGGCGGTTGATGGCATGGCGCTGTCATAAGCGTTCCACAAAGGGGGCAAGCGTCGTAATTTGCCGTCCTTGTCAAGCGTCAGGGCGAGAACGGAGGGCATAGCCACTGCTTGTAAAGTGCGGTCTATCAACCCATTGGTATTGACCGGCCAGAGGGCGACCAATTCACTTTGGCCATTGCCATCAGGCAGGATCAGCCAATCGGACGCCCCAATATCGGTACGCTTAAGATTGGTGCGATGGTTCCAATCAGTCCGGGCGCGAGCGCCAAGGGCGATAACACCATTGCTTTCGCGCAAAGACGCAGCCAGAGCAACATCATGACTTGGCAGAGCGGAAATGGCTTCTGCCAGCGGCGCATTGCGCGCATCTTCCAGCCAATAACGGCCAACAATTTCCGGGCTTAAAGGGTCGGGACCATCAACGGTAATGGCAAGAACAACACCCTTGGCTTCAGCCTTTGTGGCTGTTGCCACCAGCTTGGCAAGACTGGTGCGCGGCCATGGCCAAGGCCCCAGTTTTTGCAGGCTTTCTTCATCAATATCGATGATGACATAATTATCGAGATTGGCCGAAGCGGAGCTGCGGGGGTGGAGCCTTTCAAAGCCGTCAAACAACAGATCACGCGGGTGGCCGCCAACATTTTGCGCTGTCAGCATGGCATAGACCGCTATCAGCAGGGTCATCAAGACCGGGACTATTATAAGTGCGCGACTTTTTCCCGCTAATTGCCGTTCCAGCATGGGAATACTCCTAACCCTTTTATCAATTCACCAAGGCTTTCCATCAGGCATTATGCCCAAAATGGCACAAGTTCTGCAATCTAGGCCTGTTCCTCCACAGATTCATAACAAAATCCTAACAAATACCGTGCCGCCATGGGGAAACACGGGGGTAAAATGGCAAATTTCTTGCGCCTCTTCACCACGGCTTTAGGTTTATCTGGCATGGTTAACCGTCTGATACCGTTCGGGTATGGGACAGCGCACTGACTTTGCAGGCATGGGGATGGTAAAACTTTAGATTGATGGACGCACCTGATTTCATACGGGAAGATTGCGACGACACAATTTTTGTGCGTGTTAAAGGCGATTGGATTTTAGAAAATGGCCTCGGGGGCATTGACAAGGCCTTGCGCCAATTATCCATGGATAGCCTCAACCATAATTTGATTATTGACCTTGATGGGCTTGGCCTTATCGACACAACCGGTGCCATGATGTTGCAGCGGACCATGCGCCATTGCGGCAAGCGCGAAAGCCTGACCGATTTACTGCATGGCTTTGAAGGTGGCAATGACCGCCAACGAAAGCTGATTGAGCGGGCGGCCTCGGTTCTGGAAGACTGTCCGGTGGACACCCCGCGCCCCAGCCAGTTCATCATTCTGCTTGATCGGGTGGGTCGCAGCGCCGAAAATATGATTGCCGATGCCTTGGCAATTACCTCATTTCTCGGACAGACCATTGTCACTCTGGTGCGGGTTTTAACCCAGCCTAAAAAATTACGGCTGACCTCGCTGGTGCATCACATGGAAGAATCCGGCCTTAACGCGACCCTGATTGTCGGCTTGATGTCATTTATGATTGGCGCGGTGGTGGCCTTTATGGGGGCAAAAATCCTCAGCCAGTTCAATGCGTCCATTTTTACCGTAGAGCTGATTGGTATTTCTGTTTTGCGCGAATTTGGGGTGTTGCTAACGGCTATTCTCATTGCCGGGCGTTCTGGCAGTGCCTATACGGCCCAGCTTGGCTCGATGAATTTGAACGAAGAAATTGATGCTATGCGGGTGATTGGTATTGACCCCATGGAAGCGCTGGTTGTGCCGCGGGTGCTGGCCATGGTTTTGGTATTGCCGGCTTTAGCTTTTATCGCCGCCATGCTGGGCCTGCTTGGTGGCGCGCTTGTGTCATGGATGGTGATGGATATTTCTCCGGCACTGTTTTTAACTCGTACGCAGGATTCCATTGTCATCCAGAATTTCTTAGTGGGATTGGTCAAAGCCCCGTTCTTTGCTTTCGTGATAGCGGTGATTGGTTGTTATCAGGGGATGAGTGTTGAGGGCAGTTCGGAAAATCTCGGCAAGCGCACAACCATGTCGGTCGTACAATCCTTGTTTTTGGTCATCGTTATTGATGCCATGTTTGCGATCTTGTTTCTGGAGTTGGATATATGATCAATGCCAGCAACATAATTATTTCCGTAAAGGGGCTGAAAACTGCCTTTGGCGATTTTGTTGTCCATGAGGATCTTGATCTTGATGTGTGCGAAGGAGAAATCATTGCTGTGGTTGGTGGATCCGGCACCGGTAAATCCGTCCTCATGCGCACTATATTGGGCCTTAATCCGGCCCGCGAAGGCGAGATCAAGGTATTTGATACTGATGTTTTGAAAGCCGATGAAGAGGCTTTGCATGATGTCGATTTGCAGGTTGGGGTTCTTTTTCAAAGCGGCGCTTTATTTTCGTCGATGACGGTTCTGGAAAATGTTTTGGCGCCAGTGCGCGAACATTTGTCTTTGCCATGGGAATTGCAAAGAGATTTAGCAGCCATGAAAATTGCCATGGTTGGTTTGCCGCGGGACGCCGCCAATAAATTCCCGTCAGAGTTGTCGGGCGGCATGAGAAAACGCGCCGGACTTGCGCGAGCGCTGGCCATGGACCCGAAACTGGTCTTTCTTGACGAGCCGACAGCCGGGCTTGATCCTATCGGTGCGGCCAAATTTGATGAATTGATTGTCAGCCTGAAAGACTCTTTGGGACTAACTGTGTTTATAATTACCCATGATCTGGATACGCTC
>WFQB01000230.1 GCA_015487305.1 Parvularculaceae bacterium
GCCCTCATCTTCGCCTGCCTCCTCAACCTGATCACTCATAGCCCGACGCATGGCCGCCATGTGCTTGAGATAAGAACGCGCTTCATCAGGGGTTACAGACATATGGCGCAATACGGTCATGGAGATCACCTTATCGACCCCCAATTCCTTGTCATTTGAGAGCCTAATCCCACGCACACCCGTAGAAGTGCGACCAGTAAACACACGAATATCGGAAACCGGGAAGCGAATACAGCGGGCATTGGCCGTGGTCAGCAATATATCCTCATCCTCACGGCAAACCTCGACCCCGACAATGGCATCGCCTTCATCCAGCTTCATGGCAATTTTACCATTGCGATTGATCTGGGTGAAATCAGACAGCTTATTGCGCCGCACGCCGCCCGAAGCGGTGGCAAACATGACGTTGAGCCCGGCCCATTCGTCTTCATCTTCCGGCAGTGAAAGAATATTAGTGACCCGCTCGTCTTGCGCCAAGGGCAACAGATTGACAAAGGCCTTGCCCCGCGCCGTCGGCGCGCCTTCCGGCAGGCGCCATAATTTCATTTTATAAGCCATCCCCGCCGAGGTGAAAAACAGCAATGGCGTATGGGTATGAGCGACAAAAAGCTGGGCGACAAAATCTTCGTTCTTGGTGGCCATAGCCGAACGCCCCTTGCCGCCACGGCGTTGCGCCCGATAGGTTGATAGCGGGGTGCGCTTCACATAGCCCCCATGAGTAACCGTCACCACCATATCATCGCGGGCAATGAGATCTTCATCTTCCATCTCAAAGCCAGCATCCAGGAATTGCGTTTTGCGCGGGGTGGCAAATTCTTCGCGCATTTCGGCCAGCTCGGTGCGAATAATTTCCAACACCCGATCCCGATTGCTCAAAATATCGAGATAATCCTTAATCTTCTCAGCCAATGCTTTCAGTTCATCGCCAATTTCATCGCGGCCAAGGGCGGTCAGTCTTTGCAGCCGCAAATCCAATATCGCTTTGGCCTGCTCAGCGGACAGCTTTAATGTGCCATCCTCTTCCAAACTATGGCGCGGGTCAGCCACCAGCGCGATTAGCGGTGCCAAATCTTTTGCCGGCCAGCTTTTTGCCAATAGGCGCTCTTTGGCGGTTGCCGGATCGGGTGATGAACGAATAAGGGCAACAATTTCATCAATATTTGCAACAGCTATCGCCAGACCAGCAAGAATATGCGCCCGATCTCGCGCTTTGTTGAGATCAAACTTGGTGCGGCGCGTAATCACTTCTTCGCGGAAGATTAAAAATGCTTCCAAAATCGCCCGCAAAGTTAATTGCTCTGGCTTGCCACCATTTAGGGCCAGCATATTGACCCCGAAACTGGTTTGTAATTGAGAATGTTTGTAAAGCTGGTTCAGCACCACTTCCGGGTTGGCATCGCGCTTAAGCTCAATCACCACCCGCATGCCATCGCGATCGGATTCATCGCGCAAATCGGCTATGCCCTCTACGCGCTTATCCCGCACCAGACCGGCAATGCGCTCAACCATCAGCGATTTATTGACCTGAAACGGAATTTCATAAACCACAATCGCCATACGGTCCTTGCGGATCTCTTCAATCTCGGCCCGCGCCCGCATAATCACCGAGCCGCGACCTGTGACAAGGCCGGAGCGCGCACCAGCCCGGCCCAAAATAAATCCGCCAGTTGGAAAGTCAGGACCCGGTACAATTTCCAATAATTCGCTGTCGGTAATTTCAGGCTTGTCAATCATCGCCAAAGTGGCATCAACCACTTCGCCAAGATTATGGGGGGGAATATTGGTCGCCATGCCAACGGCAATACCGCCAGACCCATTGACCAGCAGGTTTGGATAGCGTGCTGGCAGGACCACGGGTTCTTTTTCCGAGCCATCATAGTTTTCCTGCCAATTAACCGTCTCTTTTTCGATATCCGCCAATAGCGCTCCGGCGGTTTTTTGCATCCGCACTTCCGTATACCGCATGGCAGCCGGAGGATCGCCATCGATTGAGCCAAAATTGCCCTGCCCATCTAGCAATGGCAGGCGCATGGAGAAATCCTGCGCCATTCGCACCAGCGCGTCATAAACCGACTGATCCCCGTGGGGGTGATATTTACCGATCACATTACCGACAACCCGGGCGGATTTCTTGTAGGGCTTGTTATGGGCATAGCCGCTTTCATGCATCGACCACAAAATCCGCCGATGCACAGGCTTTAGCCCATCACGCACATCCGGGATTGCCCGCGAGACAATCACGCTCATGGCGTAATCAAGATAGGAGCGACGCATTTCGTCTTCAATATTAACCGGGCTGATGTCAGGGCTGGACGGGGTTTGCCCGTCTTTATCGTCAGGATTTTCGGGAGTTTTTGTCACAGATAAGGCCGCCAATATTTAATCAGAATCAGTTGCAATTGCGTTGCCATTGTCTAGCATTTATTGAGAGCAAATCGCAATCATTTTGCAGTAAAAAACAGGGAAAAATTGAAGGCCAGAACGGCCCATTTGCACCCTGTTTTACTTTACATGAGACTTAAAGAATGATACCGATTTAGGCAAGGGAGTGATGAACAATTGGCACCTCGGCCGAGTTAAATTTTTGTGGCCGCCTTGCCTGAAATATGCTCAAATATTGTTTGAAAAACGCAGTGCCTGAGGCACTTGTTTTGGTGCCATAGGCACTCATATGTTGGTGCCTTTGGCACTTAAGAGATACGATGTCATTGTCACTGGCTCATGATATCGGGGGGCTTATCGGACTTTAAGTGCCTTGGACTTTGAGTGCCATTATCGGCAAATGCCTCCAGTGTCCTGCTCAACAGGGAGTGACACTTAATGACGAATTTCTTTTCCCCCCTCACCCGCAGGTTTTTCCCTGCCGGTGTGGTTCTGGCTCTGGGAGCGATCATGCTGCCATTGGCCCTCCTGTCAGCAGCCCTCTTGTCAACAGCACAGGCGCAACAACAATCACAGCCGATGATTCGCATGGAAGTGCCGCTCACCATAACACCGCTTTCAGATTGGCAGGTCAAACGGACAGCTTTTGACCCCGTGACAGATAGCTTCAAATTCTCCAACCGCTTCAAGAATAATTTCATCAGTGAGTTTGATGTCTCCACCAGCGGTTTGTGCGGTGGCATGGCTTATGCGTCCCTCGATTATTATTACGCCAAAAAGCCCATTCCTGACCAAAAATATCTGCCCGCAGATCAATCTGTTTTACAGGCCTATCTTTATGATCGTCAGGTCGATTCCATTAAAAATAATCTTGATAAATGGGCTGAAATTGGTTTCAATCCGCTCGGTGCGCGCAATAGCGAATTTTTCAGCTGGGGTATGCAGCGCGATAATGGTGGACGCGTTGAAGAGCTAAAACGTATAATTGATTCCGGTAACCCCGCGGTTATTCACCTTAAAAGCTGCGACAAGCCGGGCTGTTTTGGCGATCATCAGGTGGTTGCCAATGGCTATGCGTTAGGACCTGAAAAGGCTGATTTGAAAATCTTCGTCTATGACTCAAACTTCCCCGGCGAAGAAATGACATTGGTGCCACGTCCGGACCGCGAGGTTTATACCTATGAGGGGATCGAGGGCACCAAACAGGAAAAAAGCTGGCTGACCTATTTCGTCGATGCCAATTATAAACCGCAGACACCCCCCAAAATTCCTCGCTATGTCTATCCCAATGATGGCAAATATCATGCGCTGGAATTTGAATTTACCACCGGCGATGATGATCTGCGTGGTGGCCGGAGTAACATTTCCATTCGCATAAGGGGCTGGGACGGCTATGACCGCAAATGGGACAATGTAAGCCGGTCTGTGCGCTGGATTAATGGCTCAACTCAAGGCGGCCGCCTGATTTTTAATCGCGGTATAGCCAAAGACGCTTTGCGCGATATGACCATCTATAAGAGCCTGTCAGGCTCGGTGGCCAGTACCGATAATTGGGATTTGAAAAGGATGAAAGTGTGGGCCGTTGGGTATGGTATTCGTGATTATATTCTCGAATTGCCAAGCGGAGATGAGGACTTGGTGATGCGTTTTACCAACAACCTCAGCAATAAAACCTTCACCTTTAACGAAAACCCTCCTGCGGCAGCAGAAGATTTGCGCGCCAGCGTCAGAGAACCAACCACGCTGGAGCGGGGTTTTGACCGGCCCGGCGGCGATTATAAAAGCTTTATGATGACAACCAGTAATTATCGGCTGGAATGTCAGAAAACCTGCGAGGTCTCCGAGCAATGCAAAGCATGGACCTATGTCAAAGCAGCAGGTGAATTTGGTGCCTGCTATCTGAAAGATGAGCTGCCCGCCAAACGCCGCGATGCCTGTTGCACCTCCGGTATTAAGATAAAATATCTCAAGGAGGACCTGAACCGGTAAGAGGTAATTCCTCTTACAGGATGATATCCATTTTATGCTATGTTTGGACCATCTGATCCAAACATAGTATTTTTTGTGTTATGGCTTATATTGGACGAACCCAAAAAGGAGCATGACCCAAAAATGTTGCAATCCCCTTCTCGCCTGCACGGCCCATTAAAATCGACAAATTTTAGATTTCCGGCACTTATCGCCCTTGCCTTGAGCGCTGTTGCTTTAAGTGCCTGTGGTGCCAAAGAGGAGACGCTGCTTGGTGATTTTGCCGAAAATGCCACTGCCAGCGCGGCCTTTTATGACACACAAGGCAAGGTGGTGGGGCAAATCGCCTTTGCCGAGGGCCCCCATGGGGTGATGATGCGGGTTGATGTCAAAGGGCTGTCCCAAGGCTGGCACGGCATTCATTTCCATCAAAAAGGCGATTGCAGCGATGGTGGGGCGGGTTTTAAAGCCTCTGCCTCCCATGTGGACCCTGCAGATATTGCCCATGGCCTGATGAATCCCAAGGGCTATGAGGTTGGCGATTTGAGCAATCTTTATGGCGGCGCTGATGGTCGCGCCACGGCCGAATTTTTTATTGCTAATGTCGCCTTAAACCCCGGCGAAGAGGCCGCCGCCAGCTTTGGTGAGGGCAATATATTGCTTGATGATGATGGTTTTGCCGTCGTTATTCACGAAGGCCCCGACGATCACCAGAGCCAACCGATTGGTGGGGCGGGCGCTCGGGTGGCCTGTGCAGCTTTGGTTTCGCGTTAGTGTTTTATGAATCAATATCCTGTGTTTTTTGATGATGAAAGCCATCTTGAGCAATTCACACGACAGCTAACCCAAAGGGTAGAAGCCGCCTATTTGGAAGGGGGTTATGGTTTGGGTTGGCGTTTATTGACCAGCCCCGCAAAAACCCTCTTGGGAGCAAAAATTGCTTTCCTTGGCTTAAATCCCGGTGGCAATACACAGTCCAGTAGTCACGACTTTTTAACAACAGAGTCAGGTAGCGCCTTTGAAAATGAATCTTGGGCTGGGGCAGCACCGGGGCAGTCTAGATTGCAAAAACAAGTGCGCGCATTGTTCAGCTTTTTAAATGTAAATCCTACGGATGTTTTATCCGGAAACCTTGTGCCATTTCGCTCCAGAAACTGGGCATGCCTACCCAACAAGAAACAGGCCCTAACATTCAGCAAAGGATTGTGGAGGGATATTTTTGCAGAGGCTCAACCCTCTTTGATCATAGCCATGAGCAAACCGACCATTAACGCCATTATGCCCATGCTTAATGTAAACAAACTTAAAAAATTTCCTGTCGGATGGGGGCGCATAACAGCCTATAAGGGAGAGTTTGAGAGAGGAAAATTTATAGGCCTGCCCCACCTCTCTCGCTTTCCTCTGTTCGGACGGGCAGAAAGTCAAGAAACCTTGGCGAACCTTCTATTATAAAACTCACTCCTAACCCTTATCCTCGCCCCAAACCGCAAGCTCATTGCCGGACGGATCAGTAAAATGAAAGCGCCGCCCGCCGGGGAAGGAAAAAATATCCTGCACAATTTTGCCACCCGCTGCCTCAATATCAGCTTTGGTCTGCTCAAGATTTTCAGAATATAAAACTGCCAACAGCCCCGGTGCTTTCACCTCGGCGGCTGTTGCAAAGCCCCCGTCGCGCCCGGCTTCGGCCTTGGCAAAGGAGGCATATTCCGGGCCGTAATCGGTGAAACTCCAGCCAAAGACCGAGTCATAAAAGTCCTTTATAGCCGACAAGTCTGTGGCCGGAAATTCCAGATAGTCAATGCTGTTATGAGACGCCATGCTTTGCCAGGCCTTCGCAAAAACGGATGCCTTAAAACGGAATCTCGTCATCCATTTCAAAGCTCTGGCCAGCAGGCGCAGCACCACCGGCTGCAGCACCACCGGCAATTTGTCCGCCATGGCTAGCGCCCATGGACGGTGCATCACCACCAGAAGAGCGGCCATCGAGCATCACCATGGAAGAATTGAAATTACGCAGCACCACCTCGGTGGTGTAGCGGTCATTGCCATCCTTGTCCTGCCATTTGCGGGTTTCGAGCTGGCCTTCGAGATAGACCTTGGAGCCTTTTTTCAAATATTGCGAAGCAACCCGCACCAGACCTTCGGAGAAAATAGACACTCGGTGCCATTCCGTTTTTTCGCGGCGCTCCCCGGTGTTTTTGTCTTTCCATGTGTCCGATGTGGCCACCGAAAAGGAGCAAACCTGCCCGCCATTTTGAAATTGCCTTACTTCCGGGTCCTGCCCCAGATTGCCCACCAGAATTACCTTATTCACACTACCAGCCATGGTCGACTTTTCCTTCTCTTTATGCGCCTGGTGCCCTTCTGGCACCTCTATATATGAAAATGGCCAAGATTCCCAAAGCCACGCACCACCATAAACATTAGGTAGAAAACCCCCACATGTGTTTTTCCACATCTTGCCCTTACTAACGGGAAAAGGCGTTGTTTCCTCGACTTGCGTTAGCTCTCCATTGAAGTGGCCGTAGATTACTGATGTCATCGCTCCCTTTCAAAGACTGAGGAAAAATGTGATCAAATTCCCAACCATATATTGAGTTACGATCCCCGTAATCCTGATATCTGATATCATTGCCATAATCATCAACCCGGTAGTCTGGTCCAAGTTTGGAAGGGCGGCCTTTGACCCAAACTGCAAATTTCCGAAACTCATTTTGGGTTAAGCCGGAC
>WFQB01000231.1 GCA_015487305.1 Parvularculaceae bacterium
ACCGAGACAGAGGCGATGTTTGAAAATACCCGCCGCCTGATCGGTGAATGCGATATTGTTTATACCCATATTTTCCCCTTCTCGCCCCGCAGGGGCACGCCCGCCGCTTTAATGCCGCAAGTGGAGAAGAAAACTATCAAGGCCCGCGCGGCCATATTGCGCGAGGAAGGCGCGAGGCAATTAGGGCACTTCTTGAAAAACCATATTGGACAAACCCTACCTGTTTTGATTGAAAGCTGCGATGGGCAGGGGCATATAAAGGGACGCTTGGCAGACTTTGCTGAAGTGAAATTAACGGCGACGACAAATATGAATGTTGAGATTGGGGCAAGCCTGCCTGTGGATATTATCGCTCATGAAGGAAGCTCGCTTTTGGGTACCCTTCATCAGGCAGGAGGGGATGAATAATGGTTGACGAAAAAGAGCCAAAGCCCAAAGGGTTTTTCTCGCGCATGTTCGGGCGCGAAAAAGAAGCGCCCCAAGAGGCTGATGCGCCGGTGGAAGAGGCACAAATCCCTATTGAGCGGCCCCCTATTGAGCCGGAAACTGTCGCCCCCGCGCCACAAGCCTCGCCCGAAGAAGGTTCAAAGCCGGAGCCGCCCAAGAAAAAAGGGTTTTTTGCCCGCCTCAAAGAAGGGCTATCGCGCTCTTCCAATAAGTTGACCGATGGGGTCGCCGCTATTTTTACCAAGCGCAAGCTTGATGATGGCATGTTGGAGGAATTGGAAGACCTGCTTATCACCGCCGATCTTGGGGTTGCCACAGCAGCGCGCATTACCGCCAAATTATCCAAAGAGCGCTTTGACAAGGAAATTTCCGACGCGGAGGTGAAAGCTTTTCTCGCCGATGAAATTGCGGCCAGTCTTGCCCCTTGTGAACAGGCTTTAGAAATTGGCAATTATCAACCGAGTGTTATTTTGATGATTGGCGTAAATGGCGCGGGAAAAACCACCACCATTGGCAAGCTTGCGCGTAAATTTAAAGATCAGGGCAAGTCAGTGATGCTCGCGGCCGGAGATACTTTTCGCGCCGCAGCGATTGAACAATTATCCGTATGGGGCGAGCGCAACGAAGTTGAGGTTGTTACCAGCGAAGTTGGGGCTGATGCCGCCGGGCTTGCCTTTGATGCGGTTAAGCGCGCGCAAAGCACCAATATTGATGTTCTCATGATCGATACCGCCGGACGGCTGCAAAATCGCAGCGAGCTGATGGACGAATTGGCAAAAATCGTCCGGGTCATCAAAAAATGCGCCCCTGACGCCCCCCATCACACACTTTTGGTGCTTGATGCCACCGTTGGGCAAAACGCCTTATCACAAGCAGAAATATTCCGCGATATTGCCGGGGTGAACGGGCTGATTATGACTAAGCTTGATGGCACGGCGAGGGGCGGGGTTTTGGTTGCCTTAGCAGACAAATTTTCCCTGCCGATATATTTTGTCGGGGTCGGCGAACAGGCTGAAGATTTGCAAGTCTTCAATGCCAAAGCCTTTGCCAATGCTCTGGTCGGGCTCAATACTTCTCATAATGATACAGATGAAACAGTTTAAAAAGGATAGAACCGCCTGATGAGCGATCAAACCAGTAATGAAACCACCGCCAATGCCCCGCGCCGTCTGAAAGGCAGCGAGAAACTTCTTGTTGATATGGGCCCCTTGGTGGCGATGTTTATCGGTTATTTCTTTGGCGGGCGCATTGCGCCGCTTCTCGACAAGCTGTTTGGTGCGGAATTTTTCGCGGTTGAGGGTAATTCGCTTTTTGTAGCGGTTGCATTATTCCTGCCGGCCTTTGCTATTGCCTTTACCTATTCGGCAATCAAAGAGCGGCGGGTGGCACCCATGCTTTTGGTTACAGCCATAGTTGCCGTATTGCTCAGTATTTTGACACTGGTTTTGCGCGATAAAGGCTTTACCTACATAAAACCGACCATCACCTATATGTTGTTTGCAGTTTTGCTGGGCGGCGGGCAATTGGCCGGGCGAAATTTCATGAAAACCCTGTTTGACGGCGCACTTGTCATGCCGGATCACGCCTGGAAGACGCTGACATGGCGCTTTGTCGGGTTTTTTGTCTTTTGCGCCCTGTTAAACGAGGTGTTGTGGCGCTCTTTAACCGGTGATTGCGTTGAGGGTGTCGTCTGCAATGGCGAGCAAACCTGGTTTAACATCAAGATATTCGGCTTTACCGCCCTATATTTTGTGTTTTTACTCTCGCAAGGGCCGTTTTTAGCAAAACATATGCACCAATCTGACAAGGACGATGCAAAAGACGATAATGCGCAGGCCCAAACAAGTCTTGCAACTGAAAAACCGGATGAAAATAGCAAAGCAAATATGCCTGACAGCAAAAAATCCAACAATCAGCTTTAGTTTTTCTGGTTCACGCTAAATTTTTGCAATTTTTTTTGCACAGGTTGTATTTTTAAAACAGTGAAGCGAAATTTACTGCCATGCATGGCTTGTAAGCGCCTTTTTGCGTTAGAAATTTTCTATTGAACCCCGCACAAATACTCGTTTGCTCTATGCGACGGTTCAAACAAGCTTTCATAAGCCCTAGTGTTTTACTGGGTAAATCGATAGATGCCCAATGCGCATGATCCAACACTCGGGCAAGCGCTGTTTTGCCAATGTAAATTAAAAAACTGCGCAGTAAAAACGATTCCCCCTTGAACTGAGGGGCAACACTTGTATATTTCCCCCATCAATTGACATTTTTTCAGGCGTTTTTGCTTGTCATGGTTCAAAAAACTGTTGCAAATTCTGTCGACACTCGACAGGGTGCAAATGTTTATTAACTCAATTCGGTCAAACATTCTTATCAACCACTTTGGAAACACCAGATTCGTTTGCTGAATGAAGTGATTGTTGTTTCGGTTTCAACCAATAAAGAGCCGAAGAAGAACGCTGACAAGAGGAAGAACATGGCAGGTTATTCGCTAAAGAACTCCCCCGGTCACCTTCTGCGCCGCGCGCAACAATATGCTCACGACCTTTATAATCAGGCTGTAGGCGCGAAAGGCCCAACGCCGCGCCAATTTGAAGTTTTGCACGCTGTTTCTAAAAATCAGGGCTTAAGCCAGACCGATCTGGTGCGTATCACCGGTATTGATCGCTCGACACTGGCTGACATGATTGCGCGCATGACTAAAAAAGGACTTCTGACGCGCAAGCGTACCAAGGAAGATGCACGCGCTAACGCGGTGCAATTATCCGCTGCTGGCAAGCGAGTCTTGTCATCAGTGGAAGCAAAAGTGGTAAAAGCGGAACGGGCGGCGCTATCAGTGCTGCCCAAAACACAACAAGCTGCTTTTACCAAGGCTCTCGCTGCCTATGCCAAAGCTTTGGACGATATGGAGGCCAATGCCTCTCCCAAAACCGGCAAAAAAGCGAAAAAGGCGACCAAGAAGAAGAAAACCATAAAAAAGGGCGCCCGGAAAACGACTGCTCGTAAAAAGACAGTTCGCAAATCAACCCGCCGATAGGCGATTTAACAAGCGAAGAAGGTACTAACCATGAGAAAAGCTACTAAAAAGAAGGCGACTAAGAAAAAAGCCGTCAAACGCAAAGCAACCAAGAAGAAAGCAGTAAAGCGCAAAACAACGGCCCGTAAGGCCACCAAGCGCAAAGCTACAAAGAAAAAGGCTGTAAAGCGCAAGGCAACTAAGAAAAAAGCCGTAAAGCGCAAAACAACCAAGAAAAAGGCCGTGAAGCGTAAAGCTACGAAGAAAAAGGCCACCAAGCGTAAAGCGACCAAGAAAAAAGCCACTAAGAAAAAGGCCGTGAAGCGCAAAACAACCAAGAAAAAAGCTGTAAAGCGCAAGGCTACCAAGAAAAAAGCCACTAAGCGCAAAACGACTAAGCGGAAAACTACCCGCAAGAAGAAAAAATAGTCGTCAGTGACATTATTTTTCGGGCAGACCTGCCTGAAAGCATTAAACCGCCGGTTCTGCCGGCGGTTTTTTTTGATCTCAAAGGGGCTAGCAATATCACAACCCGACCTGATTGGAGGTTTGGGGATAAATCAATCTCTGGCCCCCAAACATGCGACTGCATGTCGGCGACTATTCGCCGCGTTCGCCGGGCAGCGCGATAGCGCGAAATAGCCCGCGAACGTAACAAAATATGCCGGTTCTGCCGGCGGTTTTTTTTGATCTCAAATAATTAAACAGGGGTTTCAACTATGGGCCCTTCGAGGCCCGGCTATGCCGGGCACCTCAGGGTGAGACAGTGTTTATGGAGATGCCTCTCTTTAACCTTTGCCCATCCTAGAGTACAAAATCCGCACTCACGGGGGCGTGGTCGGAGGGTCGCTCCCAGCTTCGCGCATGGTCGTGAATTCTAAATCCGTCTCGCCCCTTGGCGGTGGCGGCTTTTTTTAAATCCGGCGTTACCCAGATATGATCGAGACGGCGGCCCCGATTGGACGCGCGCCAGTCTTTGGCCCGATAGGACCACCAAGAAAATAGTTTTTCCGGTTCCGGCATGATTTCCCGGGCGATATCCACCCATTTTCCGGATTTTTGCACCGCAGCCAATTTTTCAACTTCGATCGGCGTATGAGAAACGACCTTTAGAAGCTGTTTATGGGACCAGACATCATGCTCGCAAGGGGCAATGTTTAAATCGCCGAGCATGACAGATTTTTTGGGAGCTTTTTCGGCAAACCAATCTCGCAGCTCATCCAGCAGGTCTAGCTTATGAGCAAATTTATCATTTTCCTCCGGATCCGGCACATCGCCGCCTGCCGGAATATAGAAATTATGCACCCGAATACCGTTCTCCAAAGTGACCGCGATATGACGGCTATCTTCCTTGCCGCAAAATTGTTTGCGCTCAATTTTGGCAAATGGAATTTTTGAGATAGTTGCCACTCCATGATAGCCCTTCTGCCCATGGACGGCGATATGGGGATAGCCCGCCTTGATAAACGCTTTTTCCGGGAATTGCTCATTCAGACATTTTATTTCCTGAAGACACAACACATCGGTTTGGCTTTCCTGCAAAAACTTCTCAACCTGACCAAGGCGCAGGCGCACGGAATTAATATTCCAACTGGTAAGACGCATAGGATTTAAGCCTTTCGGGGGTCAGTGTCGGTGAATGGGCGTGTGCGCAATATTGGCTCTACCCATTCAGCCAGAACAGGATATGAATTTTGCCAATTTAAAAAACCAAGGCGAAAGGTAAGATAATCAAGACTTACGCCATAGGAAATTTCAACAATGCTTTGCAGGGTTGATTTTTCCGGCAAGGCCCGCGCCATTTCGGCCAAGGCCTCTTCTATGCCGCGCAAGCGCCGCTGCTGCCAGTGATTAGATTGTTCACTTTCCGGGCGAATGCTTTCCAGACGCCAGGCAACAGCCAGATCCAATATGCCATTGGCCAGCGCGTAAAGGCGCATGGGTTCAAATATTGGCAAATGATCGCTGTCAAACAGATCGGTGGCCATGCCTATATCATTTAAGAGATGGATAATCGTGGTGCTGTCATAAAGGACGCGACCATCATCAAGAACCAAAGCCGGCACTTTGCCAAGCGGATTGGCCCGGCGCAAATCCTCTGGATCCTCAAGGGGGTTTACTGTTTTCAGTTCAATCTTTTCCCCCATGGCATGATGATCCATCGCCAGCAAAACATTGCGCGCATAGGGAGATGTTGGGGAGTAAAATAATTGCATAAGGCCTCTTTTCAGTTCACACCGTCTTGCCAAGGGGTGCAAAAAGGGCAATCTGCACCACGCCCCCATGAGGGGCAAGGTTTTACTGTCTTTCAAGGCCATCACAATCTAAAACGCTATCTCATGGATTTCCAATGGCTCTTAAACCCTGATCTTTCCAATCCATGGCTGGCGCTTTTGCTGGTCGTGGTCAGCTTTCTTGGCTCGGCCATGACTGCCGCTTTCAGCCTTGGGGGCGGGTTGATCTTGATCGCGCTTATGGGAGCAATTTTGCCAGCCAATATTGTCGTTCCGGTGCATGGGGCAATTATGCTCGGCTCTAATGGCGGGCGCTCTGTGGCGCTGGCGCCTTCGATTGATTGGTCGGTGGTGCTTTGGTTTACCGCGGGCGCAATTATTGGCGGGGCACTTGGCGGACAGATAGCCCTTACCCTACCCGCCCATTATCTGCGCCTCGCGATTGGTGGTTTTGTGCTCTATTCGCAATGGGGCCGTGGATTGGGCCGCGTGCATTTTGATTATAAAAGACTGGTTGCGATTGGCGGTTTTTCAAGCTTTCTGACCATGTTTGTGGGGGCGACCGGGCCTTTTATTACCTCCATATTATCACAACGCAAAAATATGAACCGTATGCAGATGATTGGCACAGCCGGGGCCTGCATGGTTTCGCAACATGGCATCAAGGTCGCATTATTTGCTTTGGCCGGCTTTGCCTATGCTCCATGGGCTCCCTTGATCATTACCTGTATCATTGCCGGTTTTGCCGGCACATTGCTTGGCACCAGAGCCTTAAAGCGGTTTGATGAAAAGAAATTTCGCAAAATATTAAAATGGATTTTAACCGCGCTTGGTATTTATCTGATTTTTATTGCGGTTCAGGGCTTTTTTTAAAACAGGTTAAAGCTCGTTCCGGTAACGCTGACCGGCCAACGACCAGATTCGTAAAGCGCATATTTACTGCCAAACATATGGGCGCTCATGTCAAAATCCGGCTCATTGGCGGCAATGATAAGCGCCAGCCCTGCATGATGCGCCGCTTGAACGGCGCTACCCACAGCGAGGTTCTGTAAGTCTTCGTGGACAATATCCCAAAGCGAAGCAGCTTCTTGCATCGCTTCTTTGATGACATCCCCCGCCTGCTCGGCAATCATGGTCATGCCCACTTGCAGGGCTTCGTCAGACATGTAATCAAGGGCGCGCAAGGTCAGATCCGCCCGGGCCAGCTCTTCTGCTTCCCATGCTTGGGTTGCCCAATCCAAAGTTTCCGCCGCAAGACCGGCATCTTCCCAATCCACAAGCTGCGCAATATTGGCATCAGGAAAGCCAAGATGATCGAGATAGGACAACGCCTTCGCACGGGTTTCATCGTCCAAAGCTTCACCCATATGGGAAAACCAGGCCACATTTTGCAAGCCCTCGGCAAAGCGTTTTAGCCCTGCAAGGCTTGGCAATTCGCGCTCAAGCGCCAAAAAATCAATATCTTCCGTCATCGCCCTTCATCTAGAGCCTTTTTTGAAAACTAGAAACCGATTTTTATCCAAACCACCTTCTCGCAGCCCATCCACAGAAATATTCCATAAAAAAACGCCCGGCCCATGAAGGTATAGGGGGCCGGGCGCAATTCTGCGCGTCTTCAAGCGCTCTGCCGGGAGGGGAAGTCCGGCGGCGCGAGGCGTAAAAAGGACCAGCTAGCGGGGGGCGGCGCGGGTCCTTAGAAGAAACTTGCCTCCTTAGCGCAATTGTTACTCTAATGCATCACGCAAGAAAAAATCAAGTTACATAAAAGATAGTATTGGACTGCGACAAAATAACATCACCAATTGAGTTCAGGCCCTAGCGATCGCGAATGAAGCTGCCACCAGCATCCGGGATACGAAACTCTTTATTGGCAATTTTCTCACCAATAATGATTTCATCAAGATCAAAAATCGTCTCCTCACCCGCCGGATCAATCACCACCCAGCGACGCAATAAAAGCTCTGGCGCTTCAAACACTAGCATCAACTCACCTTCGGTTTCTTCATCACTGGAAGCAAGGCTGACCCCAACAGAACTATCGGTACGGGTGATAGCAATGATTTGCAAATCATCGGCCTTGACCTTCTTGCTCAATAAAAAGCGCAATGGCGTGCGGCGAATAGGATAGCTGTCTGTGGTTTCCAGATCCGCGTCATGGATATAAAGCTTGCCCTGATTGGCAATGATAAGCTGCGGATTGGGGGCATCATATTCAACCCGCAATTTGCCTGGGCGATCCATTTTCATAATACCGGCACTGACCGAACCACTAGGTGCGGTTTGGATGAAGCGGGCTTTATAGGTATCAATGCCTTCAATATAGGTGACAACTTTTTCAAACACCTGCTCATCGCTAAGCTCGGTAAAAACCTTTGGCCCATGATCGGGTGTGCTGGAAAAACCTTCAAGGCCCGGCTCAGCCTCGAAAACAGCATCATCCTTAAAGCTGTCATCAGTAAACAGGGGTGCTGGCGCTTCGGAAGCTGGCAACTTGGTATCTTCCTGCGCATCCGCCTGCCCTGCATCTACTTGCAGGCTAGCCACTATAATCGGCGCTGAGGGGGCAATATCTTCTGCCGCTATCTCTACAGCAGCGTTTTCAGCGAGCATATTTTCAACTCTGGGAGCTTCTGGCGCTGTGCTGGCCATAGCCAGTGCCAAAGCACTGATCGCACTGCCAAGAAGCATATCCAAACCGGTCATAACCGCAATTCCTTCACATTAAGAGGGAGCCTATGGACCCCGCTATTAGCCATAGGGTAGTCATTCAAGCCTGCTTTTGAAAGGACATAGCGCGGCGAAATTAAGGCAATTGCTCACAATTTGGTTAGGTTCTGCTCTCTCAAGCCGCGCTTTCCCCGATCAGAATTTCCCGCTTGCCCGCATGATTGGCCGGGGAAATAACCCCTTCTTCTTCCATTTTTTCAATCAGGGTCGCTGCGCGATTATAGCCTATGGATAAGCGCCGCTGAATATAGGAGGTTGAAACCTTGCGGTCCCGCAAGACAACCGCCAGCGCCTGATCGTAAAGTGCATCGCCAGAAGATGTGTTGCCGCCAAGATCAAGGCCGAGGGCGGCGGCACTTTCTTCATCTTCCGTAACTGCCTGAACATATTCCGGCTTGCCTTGCTTTTTCAAATGATGGACTATCTTTTCAACTTCTGCATCGGAAACAAATGCCCCATGGACACGGGTCAAACGCCCACCGCCGCCCATAAACAACATATCCCCCTGCCCCAGCAATTGTTCTGCGCCCGGCTCGCCAAGAATGGTCCGGCTATCAATTTTTGAAGTGACCTGAAAGCTGATCCGGGTCGGGAAGTTCGCCTTGATGGTGCCGGTAATGACATCTACCGAGGGGCGCTGGGTCGCCATGATGAGGTGAATACCGGCGGCTCGCGCCATTTGTGCAAGGCGCTGGACCATGGCTTCAATCTCTTTGCCCGCCACCATCATCAAGTCAGCCACTTCATCAATAACGACGACAATGAAGGGCATATGCTCATAGTTTAATTCTTCGGTTTCATAAACCGGCTCCCCACTATCGGGGTCATAACCATTATGGACAGTGCGCGATAATTTTTTGCCCTTTTCTTGAGCCTCCTGCACCTTTTCGTTAAAGCCGGTAATATTGCGCACGCCAACTTTCGACATACGCCGATAGCGCTCTTCCATTTCTTTGACGGTCCATTTCAAAGCGACAACTGCGCGCTTGGGATCAGTGACGACCGGAGCGAGAAGGTGCGGAATACCTTCATAGACCGAAAGCTCAAGCATTTTCGGATCGACCATAATCAGCTTGCATTGGTCCGGGGGCAAACGATAGAGCAGCGATAATATCATCGTATTGATGCCAACCGATTTACCTGAACCGGTTGTACCAGCAATCAACATATGCGGCATTTTGGCAAGATCTGCATATTCCGGCTCGCCGCCAATATTTTTACCCAGCGATAAGGTAAGCGCGCTGCCCGCTCCTTCAAATTCCGGAGCTTGGAACATTTCCCGCAAATAAACCATTTCACGGTTTTCATTGGGTAGCTCAATACCAATCGCATTACGACCGGGCACAACGGCCACACGGCAGGCAATGGCACTCATAGAGCGAGCAATGTCATCGGCCAAATTGATGACCCGCGACGACTTAACACCAGCGGCTGGCTCCAACTCATAAAGCGTGACCACCGGGCCGGGGCGTACATTGATAATCTCACCGCGCACACCAAAATCCGACAATACGCTTTCCAACATGCGGGCATTAGCCTCAAGCGTAGCATTGGAAATATGAACGCGTGCTTCTTTTGGTTTGGTCAATAAATTTATGGACGGCGCTTTGTAATTCTCCGCCGAGAAGACAGGAAATTCTGGCTGACGGGGCTTGCGTGCTTTTATCTTGCGCTTTGCCTTGCGAATAATATTGCGCTTGCCGCCAAGGCGCTCTGACGGATCTGCAATCAAACTATCGCTATCTTCTTCATCTTCATCATAGTCTTCCTCTTCATACTCTTCGTCGTCATACTCTTCTTCATCATATTCTTCTTCGTCATCACCCTCATCATCGTCTTCATAGTCTTCTTCATCATACTCTTCTTCGTCTTCGTACTCTTCCTCTTCTTCATCAGCCTCTTCATCGACAGCCTGCAAACCCTCTTGTGGTAATTCTCTTAAATCTTCTTCTTTCGGCGTTGGCGTGAGCACCTCGATCAATTGCTCGGTTCGATAAACTGCTTCATCATAAAGAACAAAAACCGCATCAATGCCCGCTTCAATATATTCCCCGCGCACACCGCATGCATAGCTTATGAGAATAGTGGCAAAGGTTAGCCAGACAGTGCCCGCAATAAATCCAGCGGCAATCAATGGCAGGCCAATCCATTCCAAGGGTCCGCGAATAATCGCAGCAATAACATCACCGGTAATCCCACCCATGCCCGAAACAAATGGCCAGCTTGCCGCAACTGGTAGGCAAGAGGCAAAAGCAGCCATGGCCAAAACGCCACCAATCCAAGAGGCAAAGCGCATCCATGCCGTAAGCGGCGTTGCTTCCGGCACACCATGACGCAAAGCCGTATAACCCCATAACACTAAGGGGATTGGCACCAGCAAGGCAGCACCGCCAAATAATTGCAATAAAATATCGGCAATCACCGCCCCAGATGGGCCCGCCAGATTTTCTACCGGATGAATGGTCGCAGTGTTGAGGCTTGGATCACTAATGGAAAAACTGGAGACCGCCACCAAAATCATCAACGCCAGCAGCACCAAAGCCACAGCCCCAGCGCGCACCAATAATATTTTTACAGCCCGACGAGCCCGCAAAAGGGCTGGCAATTCATCTTCGCTCTCATCATAGGCAGAATAGGATTTGGTCATGGCACGAACAACAAAACTGATAGTGAATATAGGCAGGAGCCAAGGCAAGCCCCCAATTGGCAGGATTAACTTTGCCATGGTCCAGAAAAAAAAGGGTTAACGCGGATTAACCTTTGCCGCCTGATTTACGAGGCTTTGCGGGCCAGCGCAAAGGACGGCGCGGGGTCGATGGCAGGGCAAACCCAAATGTGACCTGCACGAATAGCCAGATTAGAGACGAAGCAAGGGCGCTGACCGCGACAATCATACCAAGACCGCCTATTTGACCGGCCAGAGAAGCATTTTCGCTATAAAGGGCGGCGATCAAAACACCCCAAATGCCGCATAAAAGATGCGCTGAAATAACCCCGGAGGCGTCTTGCGCCCCGGCATCCTGCAAGCCCAGCATGCCAAGGGTCACAAGGCATCCGGCAATAGCGCCGATGAAAAGCGTGAAAAACAGCCCGGCTGATACCGGATCGGCAGAAATTGCCACCAGCCCGCCAATGGCTGCGTTAATGACCAGTAATTCGTCGGCTCGGCCAAGCATTATGGAAGACAGAATCAGCGCCGCCAGAACCGCCGCTGCCGCAGATAATTGAGCGTGCACAAGGGCAAGGCCCAGATTATTAATTGCGTCAGTCGATCCAAACCCGCCAATAAGCCCCATAAACACCGCTAACAGGCCAATCCATAGCAATAAAGAGCCAAGGGCTGCCCCTGCCACTGAAGGTGGCAGGCCTTCATCTTGCGGTGGCTTCAAGCCCAGCATTAAAGTGCCGGTTAATGCCGTAACCCCGCCAACCACATGCAGGCTGGCCGCTCCGGCAATATCCACAAAACCGAGCGCCGCCAAATAGCCATCGCCCCAGACCCAGCCCCGCACTAGCGGAAAATATATCCCCGCCAAGACAGCAACCACAATCATCAAAGAAGTTTGACGAATACGCCCTGAAACCGCCGCCAGCGCAATCATCACCGGCACCACGGCAATGAGCGAAGAAAACAGAAAATCAAAACCGGGAGCCAAACCCAATCCCGTCTGCACCAATTCCCCCGAAAACCCAGTCTTTAAGTCCGGTTGCCAGAAAAACCATTGCTCAACAGGTGCCAACAGGCCGCCATTTTCCACCCCATGCTCAACCCCATAGCCACTAATCCATGTTACCAAGATTGTCAGCGCGGCCGCCCCAATAAAATTTAGCACCCGATATGCCACCGGCCCTGAACGGCTCACCCCCGCATCACGCATGGCAATACCGACAATGACCAGCATGGCAAGCAATGATAGCAGGCCCAAGAAAAGGCTATTAACGATGTAAAGGCTCGTTTCAGGAATCGGCGCTGCCTCTTGCGCTATTGTCGGTGTCAATATTGACACTAAGACGGTTATCAAGGTGGCAATCATGGCCAGTGATATTTTCTTGGGATTTTTGTCCATGGGCAGGGTTTTAAGCCTGTTTTTGGGGTTGGCAAATGGCTTATCCCCCCTCTCGACCTTTGCCTTCGGAACGCTTACATTTCGGGTTATGAAAACAAGTACAACCGATATTTTGATTATTGGCGGTGGTCCCGCCGGAAGCCTTGCCGCCCTTGCCCTTGCCGATGCAGGGTTTTCCTGTGTTCTGGCTGAAAAATTTCCCTTAAAGGTGCAAAAGGAAGCAAGTTTTGATGGCCGCACCACGGCCCTTGCCTATGCCGGGCAGCGCCTGCTTGATCGCCTTGGTTTATGGGATGCGCTGGAGCCTGATGCCGGCCCTATTCACGATATTATCGTCACCGACGGTCGACCCAAAGACCGGTTTCGCCAAGGGGGTGCAGCCCCCGGATTTTTGCATTTTGATAGTCGCCTTTTAAATGACGACAATGAAGCCCAAGCCATGGGGTGGATTGTCGAGAACCGCCATATGCGATCGGTGTTTCTGGAGGCCGTAGAAAACCATGCGCTTATTCGTGTAAAAGCCCCAAGCGCATGGCAGGACACAAAAATTGAAGGGGCGTGCAATCTCGTGCGCTTTGAGGATGGCGAAACCATTGGCGCAAGTCTGGTTCTCGCCGCCGATGGCCGCCCCAGCCCCATGCGCGACTATGCAGGTATCCGAAAAACCAAATGGTCCTATGATCAATCCGGCATTGTCTGCACCATAAAATGTGAAAA
>WFQB01000232.1 GCA_015487305.1 Parvularculaceae bacterium
CATCAAAAACAATGTCAAAAAAGGCGGCCAGTTCAGCTTTGTCTGCTGGCAGGGCCTAAAACAAAATGAATGGGGCCGCATGCCGCTTGAAGCCGCCAAGAAATTCTTAAAAACCCCGCCGGAAATGCCACCACCACACAGCCCCGGCCCGTTCGGATTTGCCGACAGAGATTATCTGCGCGCTGTATTGCAAGAGGCAGGCTGGCAGAATATCGCCATTGAACCGCTTTTAAGGAAAATGGCCATGCCCGGGCGCGATACACGAGAGGCGGCGCAATTCATGCTGGAAATGGGCCCGGTGTCGCGCCTGTTGCAAGAGCAGGACATTGATATGGCCCCGGTTGAAGAAGCACTAACCACATTGCTGGAAAACAAACCCCGGCAGGATGGAAAAGTTTTGCTTGAAAGTCAGGCCTGGCTAGTCACGGCAAAACCCTATGGCATATATGGCTCTAGCGCCAAACCGGCCTGATGCCAGGCAATCACACCGCCTTTGATATTGGCAATATTGCTATAGCCCGCACGCGCCAGCGCCGCAGCCGCCTGACCGGAACGATTGCCCGAACGACAAAACAGCGCCAATGGCGTCTCCATATTGCCTTTTGTAAGTGCAGCAATTTTTTCAAAAAACGCAGGGTCCTGCAAAACCACCCCATGAGCACCACTAGGGCGACCGGTCTGCAGCCATTCTTCCGGGCGGCGCACATCTATCACCACAAGCTCGCCCGCCCGCAAACCTGCTTCAGCCTCCATGACATCAATCACGCGATAGTCAGGCGGCGGCGACCCGCGACCAAACAGGTTCAGCAGAGACATATATTATTCCAAATACAAAGTTAAAAAGCCACGCGGACTATTCTTTACCGCCCGTTTTAATCCCGAGAATTTTATAAGCGGGACAAAAACCGACAATGGAGGTCAGTAACAGGACAGCCCCAACAATGATGGTGATAATGCCAACCATGCTGGAAGGGGCCACATTTCCCGCCATGAAAACATAAGCAATTATACCAGCACCAACAACAAAGCGAATGATACGATCAAGCGAGCCTTCATTTTTTGCAAAAGCCATGATCTTTTCTCCTTATCTTTGCAGACATTGCTAATATAGGCCTAAATTCTCACTATTCAAAGCCCCTTAAAACGCCCTATTCGCCCGTCAAAGGCAGGCCCTGTTCCTGCCAGTCAAGAATCCCACCCTCAAGATGAATAACGGATTGAAAATCCATATCCCGAAACATCCGTAACGCTTTGCCACTACGCCCACCGGAACGGCAATATAAAAGATAGGGTGTGGTGCGATTAAGCGCCGCCAATTGCTTTTTGAAATCCGGCGCATAAAAATCAATATTGATTGCATTTTCAATATGACCATCGGCATATTCCTCCGGCGTGCGAATATCAAGAATGACAAGCCCCTCAATATTGGCAATCGCTTCTTGCGCACCCATGGCGTCAACATCAATGATGCCAAGAGCGGCGGTAATGACTTTGGTGCTTTCCCCGCCATTATCCTTGTTCAGATCCGCTGTATCCGTCGCCGCATCAGATGGCGCCTGACCGCAAGCTACAAGTCCGAGGCTCGCCAGCAATGGAATATAAGTTAGTTTCATAATTAAAATCCTTTTTTGTTTAGTTACGCGGCTTTTCTTGCCTCGCGGCGCGTAGCGCCTCCGGCGGGGCGGCACACGCGTGCCAACGCCCAAAAAGCACAAAAGGTCGCGCTTGTTGGTTCTTGAACAATAGTTTATCAGGGCTGCGCTTGCGGCCCTATAAGGTTTGAATACGGCCTTTAATTCTCTTTTCTTTCATCAATTAACGTCCTCATCCTGAGGTGCGAGCACAAGCGAGCCTCGACCCGCTGCGCCAGCGCTAGCGCGGCGAGAGGATCGCAAAACCGCACTGTCTATCTGATATCCATTTTTCACCAATCAGCCCCCCTCATCCTGAGCCTGTCGAAGGATGGCGGGACCGCGTCTTGGCAGACGGCTCCGGCATAAACGGTATAACCAGACACCACAGCAGATTTGCAGGCTTTTCCGTCTGATATTGTGGCAATCCGATGGTCATGGCGTCATGGCCTTCTCGCGGCTGGTCGATATAGCTGCCAAACAGCCTGTCCCATACCGACAGGTTAAATCCGTAATTGCTATTGGTCTCTTCCACGACAACCGAATGATGGACCCGGTGCATATCCGGCGTAACAATAAACAGCCGGATAAAGCGATCCACCTCGCGCGGAATTTTAACATTGGCATGATTAAATAAAGCGCAGGCGTTCAGCAATAATTCAAACACAAACACCGCAACCACCGACGGTCCAAGCACAAAAACCCAGAAAATTTTATAAAACATGGACAATATGATTTCCACCGGATGAAAGCGCAGGCCAGTGGTGGTATCGATATCGCGATCCGCATGATGCACTTTATGCAAGGCCCAAATGATCGGAATTTTATGAGACAACACATGCTGCCAGTAAATCGCCATATCAAGCAGCAGAACCGCGAGAACAAATTCAATCCACCCCGGTGCTTCAAACAGATTAAGCAATCCCCATCCATTTTGCGCCGCCATCGCCGCAAACCCCATGGCCAGAACCGGCACAACAAGCCGCATAGCAATTGTGTTGATGACCACAATGCCAAGATTAGTAACCCAGCGCATAGGCCGCCCCATCACCCGCGCTTTACGGGGGAAAAGCGCCTCCAGCAATGCCATCACCAGCAACACGCCGGCAAAGACAGAAATGCGCCACAGGGATTCATTTTCCAACAACATCAACAGACCTGTTTAAACAAAGAAGTAAGATAGCCAGCCATGATAAGGCATATAGCCATGACCTCTAAGGCCTTTGTCGCAAGCCTCAAGCCATTGTGAACGGATCAGAAGGGCTGCCCCAAAGCAAGGAGGCGGCCAACCAGATATCCGACAAAATTATCTGGCTGGCCGCCCTCTATTCTTAAGCCTCATAAAGGCGCTTATTTCACTTCCGTATAACGCAGATAAGGGCGAATTTCCTCAAACCCTTGCGGGAATTTTGCGGTCGCCTCTTCATTGGTCACCGTCGGCGGAATAATCACCCGCTCGCCAGGGCGCCAATCGGCTGGCGTAGCGATACCATGGGCGTCACCGGTTTGCAGACTATCAATCACCCGCAAAATTTCATCAAAATTACGGCCAACCGACATCGGATATGTCATGGTCAGGCGAATTTTTTTATTCGGGCTAATAATAAACACCGAGCGCACCGCAGCGGTTTCGCTCTCGCCCGGATGGATCATTTCATAGCTTTGCGCAACTTTAAGATCCGGGTCAGCAATGATCGGAAATTCCAAAACCGTGTTTTGCGTGTCATCAACATCGGCAATCCATTTCATATGCTCTTCTACGGTGTCGGTAGAAAGACCGATGGGTTTAACATTGCGCTTGGCAAATTCATCGGAAAGCTGCGCCGTGCGCCCCATTTCGGTGGTGCAGACAGGGGTAAAATCGGCCGGATGGCTAAAGAAAAACACCCAGCTATCGCCGATGAAATCATGAAAGCTAATCTCGCCCTTGGTGGTCGGGATGGTAAAGTCTGGTGCGGTGTCGCCAATGCGAAGGGACATGCAATTCTCCTAAATCAAAAAGTTCTAATATAAAAAGCCCTTAACGAGCCAAGCGCTATGTGGGGCATTTATGAGGAGTTTTCAAATGCAAAATACATTTAAAAAAAATTGTTAAAGCTCACGAGCCAAAAAACTCTAAAATAGCCCTGCAAGCATGCCCATCTGCTAAACCGGCAGGGCAACATCACAAACAGGTCAGCAGGTCTTTAAAGGGCGTTTAGAGGCACTTTCAAATAGCGCACGCCATTGTCTTCCGGTGGCGGCATATCCCCTGCGCGCATATTCACCTGCACCGAAGGCAATATCAGTTTCGGCATGTCGAGGGTTGCATCACGGGCTTTGCGCATTTCAATAAACGCTTCACGGCTGGTACCATTTTTCACATGAATATTGGCGCGCTTTTCTTCGCCAATTGTCGTTTCCCAGTGAAAATGGTCGCGCCCTGGCGCTTTATAATCATGACACAGGAAAACCCGGGTCTCATCAGGCAGGGCAAATAGTTTCTGGATAGAATCATAAAGCGTGCCCGCATCCCCACCGGGAAAATCACAACGCGCCGTGCCAAAATCAGGCATGAAAATAGTATCGCCCACAAATACCGCGTCGCCGATCAAATGGCTCATACAGGCAGGGGTATGGCCGGGGGTATAAATCGCCCGCGCTTCAATCTCGCCCACTTTGTAATTTTCGCCATCTTTGAACAGATGATCAAACTGGCTGCCATCGGTGTGAAAGCTCTCGCCCTCATTAAAAATCTTGCCAAAAACTTTTTGCACCTCGGCAATATTCTCGCCAATGCCGGTCGTGCCCCCAAGCTGCGCTTTGATATAAGGCGCGGCGGTTAAATGATCCGCATGAACATGGGTGTCGATAATCCATTCGACAGACAAGCCCTGCTGTTTGACAAAATCGATTAACCGATCCGCCGAACCCGTATGGGTGCGCCCAGCGGCGCAGTCATAGTCGAGCAGACTATCGATCACCGCACATTTCTTCGTCGCCGGATCCGCCACCACATAGCTGATAGTATTGGTGGCCTCGTCAAAAAATCCCGTAACCGCAGGCTTGGTCATCGCTAATACACTCCATTTCAAGGGGAATTCCCCATCTCCCCCCACATTTAGGCACTATCTTTGAGAATGTCATCCCTCGGAGCCCCTCTGCAAAGGCCCCGTCTCCACATTTCCTCAATAATCCCCGCCCAGCCCCTCCATGCTTTTTCCATAAAACAACGCGGCAAAGCGCCTGCATAAGCGCAATCCCGTTAACGCCACCAGATTTTGAGCATCCCATGACCACCACCAATCCTCCAGCCAAGACCCGCCTTGAAGGCATTGACCTTGCCCGTTTTCTCGCCCTTGCTGGCATGGTGGTGGTCAATTTTTCTATTGTCCTTACCAACCCCGAAAACACGCCTGACGGCTGGAGTATTTTTGCCGAAGGCTTGCAGGGGCGCTCGGCGGCGTTGTTTGTGATGCTGGCCGGGCTCGGCCTTGGGCTTGCGGCCAAAAAAGAGACCGGCGCTAATTTTATTACCGTCCACTACAAACGCGCCGCCATCCTGCTCGGCCTTGGTCTTTTAAACATGCTGATTTTCGAGGCGGATATTATTCATTTTTACGCTTTTTACTTTGCCTTTGGGGTGTGGTGCGTGCGCTGGTCCAAAGGCCAACTTATCACCGGCATGATCACCCTGATGCTCACCTTCAGCATCATGATATTGACGCTCAACTATGATGCCGGATGGGATTGGAACACGACCACCTATGATGGTTTCTGGACCCCCGAAGGCTTTATCAGAAATCTGTTTTTCAATGGCTGGCATCCGGTCATCCCATGGCTTGCCTTTTTCCTATGGGGCATTTTGTTGACACGGTTTGATCTTTTTTCGCGCAAAACCATTCTTATTCTGGCCGCCATACATGGGGTGTTGTTTGTTGAAATCAGCTTTTTGTCTTTCTGGCTGATTGAATATTTTACCCCCCTAGAGGCCGATGC
>WFQB01000233.1 GCA_015487305.1 Parvularculaceae bacterium
CGGGGCGAGGCGCTCTTCCGGTTCGGCAATGCGGGCGAGCTTGGCCACCCGGCGCACGGTTTCTTTGTCTATGGACATGATAATTCTTTCTATTTCCAATCCAAGAATTCAATTGGCGCTTGTCATAGCCAGACTGGCCTAGGGGGACAAGGCCTAGGGGGAGAACACTTGGGGCCAAGTTCACAAATCCCCGGCCTTGAGGCGGTCCAATATTTCGCTATGATTGGCAAGGGAATAATCTTGAATAAGGAATAGCGACAAAGAGCGCTCGAAATTGCCGCTCTCGTCAAGGCCGCGCATAAATTCGCCGGTTTGGGCTCTCGTCGCATCCACCCCCAGAAGAGCCGTGAAATCACTCATGGTGCCTGCGCTATCGGCCTGCCCATAAGCCTGCATAGCGGCGGCCATGACGCTGCCACATTGGTAAAGCGCCCGGCGATCTTGTTCGTGGATTTTCTCAATCAGGCGCCCCTCGGCCAGAACCCCTGCGCAAACTTGCTCTCGCTCGGCCCGAGCGGCTGCGGCCTGCCCCGCATCCCATGCCCCCACCGCCACCAGCAAGCGGTCCGACCAATCCTCGGCCAGCCCCTCATGAAGCCAGACCACCTCGCCGACATCGTCATGCTGGTCGCGCTGCCATAAATGCACCGTTTCATGAGCGAGATTTTGCTGCCAGATGCTTCGCGCTCTGTCCGAAGGCACAAGCCAGCCTTCTCCCGTCAGGGTGATACGCATGGAGCCGCGCCTTGTATCCCCGGCAAGGGATAGCTGCCCGGCCTGCCCTTCCTCCCAAAATAATTCATAGACCACGAGGCCACTAAGCCCTCCATGGCGTGCGCTCATTTCTTTGGCTAATTTTTCCGCCAGCATCGGCCATTCGGGCTTTATCCATTCCGGCACGTCATCGCTCATCGCAAAAAGAGTGACCGGAGCCGCTTGCGGCGGGTTTTGCTCTTGGAGGGGTTTTGCCTGCTCGCGCCCACAAGACACAAGCACCAGACTTGCCAATAGCGCAACACTCGCCCAAAAAGCCTTCATGACATCCAATTCCCCATCCCGTTTGGCCGATATACCGGATAATTTCCCGGATAAAGGGCCACTGCTTGGCCTTGATTTAGGCAGCAAAACCATCGGCATTGCCATTTGCGACCCTGCCCGCAATTTAGCCACGCCGGTGACGGTAATTCAACGGACAAAATTCACTAAAGATGCCGAAGAATTGCTGGCGCTGGCTGAAACGCGCAAAATTGTCGGGCTGGTGCTGGGATTGCCTTATAATATGGACGGCAGCGAGGGCCCCCGCGCCCAATCAACCCGCGCCTTTGCCCGCAATTTATCGGGGCTTACCGAGCTACCAATCATGTTCTGGGATGAGCGCCTGTCAACGGCGGCGGCAGAAGATGATCTCATCGCTCAGGGCATGCGCCGTGAAAAACGGGCAAAGGTGATCGACGCCATAGCCGCCAGCCATATTTTAGCGTCAGCGCTGGATGGTTTGCGGGAGAAGTAGGTGGCATTAGCCCGCACCTATCCTTCAATCCCAAGCATTAGTCATCCCGTGCGCGACGCGGCACGAAGTGACGCTTCGCAGACACGGGACCCATCTCGAACCCTCTGCTTTTGAGATAGCCCGGTTATTCTTGGGTAAAAGACCTCAAGGCGAATGCCCCATACACCAAATTCCCCTATCCGAGATGGGTCCCCGCGTGCGCGGGGATGACGAATGGGAAGTATCGAGAATAACTTTTATTGCCCACATTATCTAAGAATTAAGTTAGCACATTTCGCCTTACGGCTAATGCACCCTGCACTTACCCTAAAATTCAAAGCTGACGCCGACAAAAACTTCCCTTGGTTTGCCGGGGCGCAATCCATAGGGGCGGCGGGCGGCGAGATAGGTTTCGTCAAAAATATTATCGGCTTTTAAATGCAGGCGCAGATTGTCTTTGAGGTCATAATATAAAGCGCCATCGACAATGGTTCGCCCTGCAATGCGCTGGCTGTCGGGGATCACCCCCTGCCCCGGCGCATCGCGGGTCTCGCTCGTGTAATTGGCGCTGAGGTCAAACCCCCATCGCTCGCCGGTCAAACCGCCAGCTAATGTCAGTTGATGCTCGGGCACATAGGGGATTTCATCGCCTGCCATCACTGTGCCAAAAATTGAATTGCTGACAGTACTTTGTAATTCTGTTTTGGTGTAGGAATAGACAAGGGAAAACGGAAGGGTGAGACCATTATCCAATTGGAAGTCTTTTTTGGCGATCAGCTCCAGCCCGTAAACTTGCGCCTTGCCGGCATTTTCCGTGTCGCCAATGACGCATTCGCTGCCACCGGAAGAATTTGTGCATTCGGCGAGCAGGTTTGAATAATCGGTGAGGAAGCTAATTGCTTCCAGCGCCAGACCATTGCCGTCATAGCGCCCGCCCAATTCATAAACCACAGATTGTTCCGGGTCAGTGCCATCGCTGGCGCGGCTTGATGGTCCCGGGGGGGAAAAGCCTTTGGTGACATTGCCGAGCATGGTAAAGCCATTGCCAAAATCATAAACCGCGCCCAGTGATGGTAGTAAAATGTCATGGGCATTGTCGCGGCGACTATCGACCGGCAGGGTTCGGTCCGGCGTGTTCCAGCGGCGCTGATTGGTTTCAATGCGGCCATAGCGCAGACCCGCCGTCACCTGCCATGCACCGAAGGTCATAATATCCTCCACATAGGCCGAGCGCGCCACGGCTTCTGACAGGCGATTGGATTGTGAGCCGGGAGGGTTATCCGTGGTTTTTACCAGCACCCCATTATCGATGCGATATTGATCCTGCTCCTGAAAACGGTCAACGCCATCTTCGTGAATGCGCGCAGAAAATATCAGTTCATGCCTTACAGAGCCGGTGTCAATCTCATGGGCCAGCGCCATTTGCACTCCTTGGGCGAAATAATCGCGCTTGTTCTGGCGAATGCCCAGCACATCATCCGGACTGACATAGCCATCGGCCCCGACCAGCACTTCCAGCTCCTGCGCGCAAAGCGCTGGCGTGTTTAATATTTCCCCAAGAGAATTACAGGCGCTTGAACCCGACAGCGCCGAATTATCAAACCGATCGAGTTTTTCCCAATTGCGGGAAAATTCTGTGCGATAGGCAAGCAGGGTGAAGGAGCTTTGCGCGCCCAATTCGGTATTATAAAGCGCCTGATAGGTTTCATGTTTGGCGCGCAACTGATCTTTTTGACTGGCGCGATAGCGCATGAAAGGATTGGTTGCAAAATCAGCCTGCGTCAGGCCGATATAGGTTTCATTGGCAGTTTCATCGCTGCGTTGAATTTTAAGCACAAGGCTTTGCTCGCGCGGGGCGCTGGCTTTGGAATAAAAACCAAGCTTGGCCACATAATCCGCCAGCTCAAAACCGGTCTCGCCAATATCTATGGTCTTAAACCCTTCGGCCCGGTCCTGAAATGTCTCCAGCAAAAAACCGACATCAAATGGCGCTTGCGTCTGCCAGCGCCCGCCGACCCAGAAATGACCCAAGGCCCGGTCCTGATCGGACAACATGATGCGCGCTTTGCCCGACGGCGCATCAGGAATGGGGGTTGAGAAAAACTGCACGGTTCCGGCGGTTGTTACGGGGCCATATTTTACCGCGCCGGCGCTTTTGGTAATCTCAACGCCGGACATACGCCCGACAATCGGAAAATAATAGGCGGCAGGCGCAGCAAAAGGCGCCGGGGCCATGGGCACACCATCTTCCATAATCTGCACTTTGGACGAGCGATCGGTGCCAGAGCCGCGCAGGCCGATATTGGGCCTGAGGCCATAGCCATCTTCTTCTTGCAAATTTATCCCCGGCACCACCCGCAAAACGCGATTAATGTCGGTATAATTTTCCTTGGCCAGATCTTCAGCGGAAATCATGGTGACAGAGCCCGGAATTTCCGAGACTTTGCGCGTGCCAATAATTGTGATGACATCATAGCCATCTTGGCTCGGTATTGGGCCTGCCGGATTTATGCCTGCCTTTGCAGGCATTATTGCCAGAGACGATATAACCAATGCCAGCGAGACCGCTTTGAAAGGAGCCCCCTTAAAGAGTGCCATAATATAATTCCAATATCTGCTCTTTGATCGGGTTTTAAAAACTCCCTCCCCGAAGCCTTTTAAAAGCGCCATTTGGAGGTGCTGCTTGAACCCGTTCATCCTCAACCTTCATCGTTCTACTTGCGAATGATTATCATAGTCAATAGCAATAAAATGGTAAATTAGCGCTTTTCCTGCTAATTTTCCGGGTTTTCAGGCCCTATCCGCCTGCTATCAGTTGATTACGCCTCGCATTACCATCTGAATATGCCCCACCCCTTCAGGCA
>WFQB01000234.1 GCA_015487305.1 Parvularculaceae bacterium
CTCCTTGGCGGGTGTTTGCGGTTTTGCTCGGCACGAGAGCCAGTAAAGGTGCAGGTGTTCATGGCTTATCTACTCCTTTTTATCTCGGTCACCAGTGGGCAGTTATCCACCCGCAAATTGGTGCAGCCTTCTGGCGCGGTGATCTCGGTCACCAGTGGGCAGTTATACACCCGCAAATCGGTGCAGCCTTCTGGCGCGGTGATCTCGGTCACCAGCGGGCAGTTATCCACCCGCAAGGTGCAGCCTTCTGGCGCGGTGATCTCGGTCACCAGTCGGCAGTTATACACCCACAAATCGGTGCAGCCTTCTGGCGCGGCATAAGGGCCTTTGTGGTCACGTGATACATAAATAGTAATCATATCTCATCTCCTTGGCGGGCGTTTGCCGCCGAATGTTTGGAAGCAGTGATCGGCATAAATCGCCCTGCATTCCTGTTCTGTGGCAAACGTAGCCACGGCGAAATCGAAGCTGTCATTCTCTGGTGACCCCGTCAGGGTCCAGACGATCAGCAGGGCGTTCCATGACGTTAACATTGTTTAATGTCCAAAATATTCTGATGCTCCACCTCAAACGAGTAAGCCAGAACCCACATGTTTTTCGCCCACATTTCGGGACCGTAAATGGAAGTGATGAGAGATTGAAAGCTTTCGGAGGGAAGGCCATAAGCTGTGTTTTCCCCCCAAGGGGCGTAATTTTTCCAACCATCCGAGCCGTCGATCTCGACTTGCTCTATTCCCTCAGATATTGCGTCTCTATCTGAAATATCGGCCAAGCGTTGAATCCTTACATCGGTTATGCGCAGGGTGGTGCGCGAGGCCCATTTGGGCATGTGGATGGATGGACGCCAACGGCACGGGCTGTTGCCCGGGTTCCATGTGTGCTCCCAATAACCCTTTCGGGGTTGGTGGTCAGCCTTTTGGGCATCGGCGCGGGATTGCTCGATCAGTCGGTGCAGCTGGTCTGGGTCTTCCACATGCAGCCACTCTTTAAGCGGGCCGGTCGTGTAATCGACCGCGATTAACGAGTTGTTATAGTCCCAAGCGCCCACACGCCACGCCTCGCGCACCCACATGAGGTCGCCCACATGCACGCGCGGGTAAACGCCGTAGACGGTTTCGCCATTTATGTGCGGCACTTTTAGGTAGGGGGCAACGCTTTCAGCTTGGGAGGGACTTTCGCCCAGCCGTGCGGCCTTCCAATTAAGCTGTTCAAACGCGCCGCGTGGCCAGCCTTGGCCGTCCAAAAGCGTATTTTTGGTATTCAGCCCGCGGCGTGTTTGAGATTTGCGGCCTGTGTGTAGGGCCTGAATCATGTTGGGCTGGAAAATTATTGGGTGTACGGTCATTGGGTTTTTCCTCTCATTACAGGTCAAGTAACACAATAAATTGAGCAATGCAAGTTGCAAAATGGGTAATTTGGCAATTATTTGCATATTAGAGATAGGGTTTGTGCAATGTAACTCCGATCATCACCATGCTTTGCCAACTTTCCTTACACATGGTTTTTCCACCTATAGCCACATACAACCCGCGATATATAACTCGATCCGACATCATACATCTTTCCTATTTCTTTCTGCGCTACGCCAGATTTATATAGTCTCTTTATTTCAGTTACATCATCATACGTTAGTTTTCTAGGCAGTCTCATTTTGTGTTTTCCCTTTTCATCTGGGTCAACATACTGGAAACTTTTATACATAACTATTGGGTATACGGAACCATACGCGATTCCGTATTCTTCCGCTATTTTTGCCAAGGTGACACCTTCATTATACATGGCTCTAATGCCCCTTACCTCATGGATATTCAGCGGCGATCTAGTCTGAAACATCAAGGCGGTATCTTTAGCGTTATCCGCAGATGTGCCTAACTTTAAGTGGTCTGGCCTGACACAGTACCTAACGCCGCACATATGCCTGACGACCTTACCGCTTGGGATAGGACCGTATGCCTCTGTGTATGACGCTCTGTGGGCAAACTCTGGCTGTCCTGCGTACCTTACCCGCCCATATCCATTGCCGCCGTGACCCGCCGACCATATCCAACAATCTATTCCAGCAACCAACTGAATTTTATCGCTGTGCTTTTCGTGCCATTTAGTCCAAAGGTCTTCCATTGCAATCTCCTGTATGCCACTTTGCAGCGCAAAGAGGTGTACTGTGTCAAATATCTTCTGAAAATCTGCCTCCAAAAATGGCCTCGAGTGTTTCGGGGATATATGACCAGTCGGGACCAAATCTTTCCCGCCACGTTGATTTGTTTTCGTGAATGCCTTCTGGCGTCATCCTATCGTGCATTCGTGGGGATAAAGGTATGCAGCTATAAGCACTCCATTTACCCCGCCCATTTCTATCATGGCATACGTGGTGGGCGATAGCTCCATATTCTCCTGTAATACAACAAGGAAGCCCCTTAACCGCCTCTAGGTAGCGCTTATCAGCTTCGCTTGTTTTCGGCTTGCGTGGTTTGGGCGCAAAGGGCTTGTAAGACTTTTTGCGGCGCTCTGGCTTGGGAAACATCATTTAACAAAACCCCAATATTGTGTTAACCTGCTCCGAGGTGTGCGTAGGAATGATTTTGGCGAGCAATACATCAAGTGTTTTGCTGTAAAGACGTTCAAATTCATCCTGCTGCATTTTGGCGAAGCTGATTGATTTGGGTTCAATTCTGAATGTTCCATCTGTCCGCCATACCTGCTCATAATAGCCCGCCAATATCGTTACATCATCCCTGAATCTGTCGAAATTCTTAGCGGCTTTGGTTTCGTCAACATCCCAATTTTCAAAAGCGTAATTCAGCAACGCAAAATATTTTGCATGGAATTTGCTATTACGCGGACGGGTAGCGTTCACCTCAACATACTCCCCAGATTTGAGGGAATCAATCCATTGCTC
This sequence comes from Parvularculaceae bacterium, assembly GCA_015487305.1. Lineage (GTDB taxonomy): Bacteria > Pseudomonadota > Alphaproteobacteria > Caulobacterales > Parvularculaceae > S012-90. The sequence continues at coordinate 2,897 of WFQB01000234.1, forward strand.
GGCATCCGGCCCAAACGGGGCAAGCACTCCGGCAACCTTGGTAAAAGCGACTTTAGCCACAATCATCTCCTAACTGGCGGGGTAGCTTCGGCATCGCCAACCCATGAACGCTTGCTTCGATTAAATTCGTTTCTCACAATTAAACGGCACCTCATCACCGTAGCCCCCAGCCGGAGCACCACCCTGCGGCGGGCGTTGGCCTGAGTGATCGGCGCCCCCGTATTGCTGGCGGTCTTGCTTTGGCCCATCCAGCATGATCAGCTTACCGTCAAGCCCCTGCAAAACCACCTCGGTTGAATAGCGGTCATTGCCAGATTTATCTTGCCACTTGCGAGTTTGCAGTTTGCCCTCGATGTAGACGCTTGAGCCTTTCTTGAGGTATTGCTCGCAAATGCGAATAAGGCCTTCTTGGAAAATTGCAACCGAATGCCATTCGGATTTCTCACGGTTTTCCCCCGTGTTTTTGTCTTTCCATTTCTCGGACGTGGCAATTCGAAGATTGCACACCTGCCCGCCATTGTTGAAATTCCGCGTTTCTGGATCAGCGCCTAAATTCCCGATTAAAATTACTCGATTAAGAGAACCTGCCATTTTTATTCCTATCTCCTAAAATGATTCTTTGGTTTGCCACTGCCGAACACCGGCAATATCAAGCATTTTATGGTTTTTCTCCACCCAGGCTGTGATGATTGCAATTTTCTCTGGCTGGGGAATTGCCCCCCATGCCGCTGCGTAGTCCTCAATTTCGAAATGCTTAACCGTGCGCAAGCCCTTCGGTTTATCAGCCTTAGCGGCCCGTGCAGCCTTGTCAGCGGCCTGTGCAGCCTCTCGGGCCTGTTGTGCCTCGCGTTGCGCCTCAAGGTCCGCTGCATCAGCATCACGGGCTTTGCGTTCAGCCTCAAGACGTGCAGCATTGGCCTTTTCCCATGCTTTACGCTCTGCCTCGGCTTTCTCTGCCGCCAGCTTGCGTTTAAATGGGTCAACCGTGGCAACCAGTGCTTTGACCAGCAAATCCAGATCATCAAGCGTTGGCTTCCAGCGGGCCTTTTCTGCTTTCCAAATATCATAAAGGGGCGTTGCGGCTGATTTCTCAGCCAGCGTTACCTCCTTTTTGGCCAGTTTGATGCCTTTTATCAAGGAATCAACAGCTTTCATCTGGGCCTCGTTTTCCACCTTTTTGCCATCAGTCCAGTTTTGGGCCTCGGCAATTACTGCGTCATGCGGCGCCAGGGCTTCGGTGATAGGGTCAGGGGGCAGGTTGTCCCCAATTACTGCACGGTCGTTTTCCATATTCTTTCCTTTCAATAAGGGATAACGTCATCAACAGACGGCTTTGATTCATCAAATTTCTTATTCATCTTCACAATGGCGGCAATCACCTTTTCGTCGCCCGCTATTTCTGAGTGTTGATCCGCCAGCTTTGCCGCCATGCCGTCAAGTGCCTTTTTGGTTTTTGCCGCCCAGATATACTTTAGTGCCTGGGCCTTGGTTAACTTTGGCTGCTCTTGCTTTGGCTGTGGCATTTCGGCCCTATCGCTATCATCGGCGTGTAGGTCGCCCTTGTGCCACAAGTCAAGAGCCGCTCCAAATCGCATGGCGGCATTGCGCAGCGCATCGCCGATCACTTCTTTGATGGCATCGCCGCCTGTTTTGCCGTCTGCGCTTCCGTATCCAAGGCGAGTAACGCCGCAAACCGTGAGCCTGATCCACATGCCGCCGATTTTATCATATACTGGCAGGCCGGTTTCGGTGAGCGAAAGCGGCTCCCAGTTCCAATCTGGATCACAATCAAGCAAGCGATCCGTCAAAGCGGCGTGGCCAACATAATCAAGGTGGATTACGTCTTTATGGTGCCAGCCGCCACACTCATCACAGCGAATGCCGAGGCTGAAGTCCTTTCTTTGGGTCGCCTCGCGCAATTCGTCTGTTTGGCGCCTTGTTGGTTTTGGCAGCTTTGAAATAGCGTTTTTAGGGAACGGTTCGCGCATTAACTCAAGCCCTGTTTTTGTCTCGCCACCTATTGCATTTTTCTTATTGCTCATTTCATCCCCACAATCTGCTTGTTGATAAAATCACCCCAGCCATAAACAGCACCGGCGATAAAGGCTACCAGCGCGAAAAATGTAATAGTATAAAACAAGCGGTTTGCCCGTTCGATTTTGCGCTGAAACCGGTCGCGCTCAAAAGCTGCGCCCTGCGGCGTTTCCAGCTTGCGCCCCGCCCGCACTTTGGCGTTGTTGGTTTCGATTTTCTCATTTAAATTATTCATTTTCACATCCATCCCATGTATCAACAGATTTCGACTCACAGCCATCATACATATCCGACAATTGCGCATAATACTCCACCAGCTCCTCACCGTGAACGATAGACAAGTTGGCATCCAGATCAAAATTATGGTTTTTGGCTGGAAGCACTTTGGCGATGGCCACCTCCGCCGAGACGTAGTTATTCACTATTTTTGCGACAGGATGATCTTTGGGAACCGCCGCTAAAAACGGCTTTGCCGCGTCAACCAGCGCTCCGATATTTTCAACATGTTTCATTATGGCCTCTCTTTTTTGTCATGTGCCCAATATATACACTATACACGCCATTGCAAGCGCTATTTTTCCAGTAATTTGCGCATTGCCCATTTGACTGCGCCAATTCTTTGTGCTACCACCTTTTTATAGGAGGTCACAAATGGACAAAAAAGAACTTATAACGGCGGTTCGTGCCGGGTTGCAGGACAGAAGCGTAACGGCGGTTTGTCGCGCGCTGGAGTCCGAGCACGGCAAGGATCATCGCCCTGACTATCGCACCATCCTTCGAATGAAGCATGGGGATGGCACTCCACGTAACAGGTCGCTTTATATGCTGGCTGACTATCTGGGGATCAATCATGACTAAAATGCAATGCGCAATATACAGGGCGCTACTTGTTAGGCGTAACGCCCTTATCAAGCAGCGCGTCATAGCTGTCTTTAGTCATGAAAAGAGGTCTCACATTTTGTCAGAGATTCAAAACTGCACTCATATTATGCTGAAAATGGAGAATAAAAATGAATGAGGAAGAGGAAAAAATAATCAAAAAATCATGGATTGATGCACAGCACATTCTTGAAAATATTATGTATCGTAGCCGGTGGTCTACCGATGCTCGCGATAGTATAGCCGAATACCTGCGCAAAGTTGTTGAGGAATCAGGCGGTGACTACGCCAAAATAAAGCGCAAAAAAAGCTGCGGTCATAGCTGAATACAAAACCGCATAGCAATGTAAAGGCCCCACCCCGTTAAGAGTGGAGCCTTGATTTTCCGCTGGATGGGCGGTAAAGTGATGCAATACCAATGCAGGTTGTTGATAACACGCTGGGAAGCATGTTGCAAGACCCTGCCCCAACAAAGGGCAAAACATGCAAAAACAATTCAAAGACACACCCGATGCCGCTTATCAGCGAATGGTGAGATCAGCTATTCGTAAATCAGAAATGACCAAAAGCGACAGAGATATAACCGTTGCGCTTGTTAATTTGTGGTTTTATCACCGAAACGGGCCTAAAGGTTACATTTACCCCGGCAGGAAGCGTCTAGCAAAAAAAGCAAGAGTCACAATTAAAACCGTATCCAGATGCCTCGCCAAGCTCAGGGCGGGCGGAATGGTAACGCCAGTGGAAAACCTCTATGGTGAAGGCCAGAATCCGACGCATTACACGGTGAACATCCATGCAATTTTGGTGTTTTGCGGGGCTACATGGATTGACGAATATGTTAGAAATATGACCCAAAATGTCTCACCACTTTACGCCCAAAATGTCTCACCACTGGCGGGACAAAATGTCCCACAGTCTATATGTAAGCAAAACATGTCTAAATCAGAAACCAAGCAACGAAAAAATACAAAGTGTGGCGACAAGAATGGATAACCTTGCACCTAGCTTTGATTTCGGCAGCCCTAGCCAAGAAAAGAATATCTTATTGTTGGCTAGGGGATGGAAATCTGTTGACGGATACGAAAGATATTTGGTTTCTAATTCTGGTTTGATTTATAGCTCAATAATAGCTGGAATTGTTTCTGGCAGTAGATGGAAGAGGGTGAAATGATGCGTGATATGCTATCAACGTGTAAGAAAAAAATACTTAGACCATTCCAAAATGATGCAATTTCAGGTCTTAGAAATTCATTTCGATTTGGGAATAAGCGTGTTGTAATACAAATGCCCACGGGTGCTGGGAAAACCATAACCGCTGCTAATATTGTTGAAGGTGCGATATCTAAAGGTAACAGGGTGATATTCACCGCGCCAGCGATCAGCCTGATTGACCAGACAGTGAGCGCATTTGAAGCCGAGGGCATATCTGATATTGGCGTAATTCAGGCCAGCCATCCGCGCACGAATCCTGACGCGCAAGTTCAAGTATGCTCGGTTCAAACACTGGCTAGGCGAGATATACCGCAAGCAGCTTTGGTGATTGTTGATGAATGCCACATTCGATCTGTTGCTATCGAAAAAATTATGGATGAGCGCCCCGATTGTTTTTTTGTCGGGCTGTCAGCCACGCCGTGGGCCAAAGGGATGGGGCTGCGGTGGCAGGATTTGGTTATTCCGATTACGTTGCAGGAGCTGATAGATCAGGGCTACCTGTCGAAGTTTACCGCATATGCACCAAGCATACCCGACCTGACAAAAGTCAAAACCCGAGCAGGTGAATACGTTGAGGCGGACCTCGAAACTGTAATGGCCGAGGGCGCGCTGGTGGCGGGCGTGGTCGAAACATGGCTTGAGAAGGCCACAGGACGCCCTACACTGGCCTTCGGTGTTAATTGTGGTCATACCCACACGATACATGAAGCCTTCCGCTCAGCGGGCGTCTGTGCGGCTTACGTGGATGCTTACACGGATGTTGTGGAGCGCCAACTGATAGAGAGGCAATTCAGATCGGGCGAGGTGCAGGTGGTCTGCTCTGTGCGAACCATGACCACGGGCGTTGACTGGCCTGTGAGCTGTATCGTTGACGCGGCCCCAACTAAATCTGAAATTCTTCACTGCCTGGATTCAAAAACAGAGATTTTAACATCTGAAGGATGGAAGGGGATTGGTGAGATTGGTATTGGTGACTGTGTGGCGTCTTGCCATGGCACCGATCAAAGTAATGGCCAGTGGGCAATGGTTACCGGCACTGTAGAGCGCAAAATGGACCCATTAGAAAAGTGGGTAGAATATTCTTCTGTGCATTCAAACTTCCGTGTTACAAACAATCATCGGATGATTTTTGGCACGGGCAAAAGGCCGTTCAGGTATGGAACGGCGTTAGAAATGGCCTCAAAGTCTGATGGAATCAAATTTCCAACAGCGGTTTCCATCAAGCAAACCGGTGTTCCTTTAAATTCTGACGAACTTTATTTTATTGGCATGATGATGTCAGATGGCACGTGGGGCCGGTCACAGGGTTCTATTTCACAATCTGAACGTCACCCTGAAATAATAAGAAAAATAGAAGGAGTGTTGAAGCGGTTGGGGATTGGGTATCGAAAAACTCCTGTGGGGCCATCCAAGGCGGGTGAAATAACTGAAAGGCACAAGCGATGGCGCTACAATATGTCAATTGGGATGCCAAAGTCTAAAATTGGCGTTGGAAGGTTCGCACCTCATCCAAAAAGTGTGCGGGTGGATGGGCACAGAGGGTTCAGACACTTGCTGCCTTATATGGACAAAGATTTGTCATTGATGATGATGGCGTTAAGTAAAGAGCAGTTTTTGGAATTATTTAATGGAATATGGGATGGCGATGGGTTCAAGAAAAAAGGAGTTAATTATACGCCATCGACCAAGCAGATTGTCACGGTAAGGCCATTACTCGCGGATCGACTTCAGGCTTTGGCCGCAATTAATGGAATAACGTGTAATCTCAGGCATTTTGATCCAAATGGTAGGGCCAGACAGTATCATTTATCGTTCAAAGATCGTGACTGGCGTCATGCCGGAGGAACTGGAAGGGCTATAGCTTTTAACATAACGCCTGCGACTGAAGAAAAAGTATGGTGTGTAGAGACAACAACCGGGAATATTGTTACACGGCGCGCTGGAAAGGTCGCTGTTATGGGAAACTGCCAAAAAATCGGCAGAGGTTTGCGGGTGAACAAGGGCACTGAGGATCTAATGATTCTAGACCACGCCGGTAATTCTCTCAGGCTCGGGTTAGTAACTGATATTTTGCACAATACGCTTGATGCCACCAAAAAGGGCGAAAAGAAAAAGCAGAAGAAAAACGAAAGACTGCCCAAAGAGTGCGCGAATTGTGGCGGCCTTCATACCGGCCTGACCTGCCC
>WFQB01000235.1 GCA_015487305.1 Parvularculaceae bacterium
ACTTCTTCATAACCGAGATGCGTATCATCTTGCTCGGCAAAGCCTGAAAGCCAGGTGACAATCACATCATCCGCTTGCGCGAAACTTTCTTTGGCATACCAATGCTCGGTTGGGCGATTGCGCCAGCCAAATGTGCTTGGCTCGAAAATTAAAATCACCCGCCGGTCGGGGAAATGCTCGCGCACCGCCGCCAAAGCCGATTGCAGTTTTTTATCGGTGGAGCCAAAAGCCTCCAGCACTGGCACCGAGGCGCTGCTGGTGAGATTTATCAGCCGCCGCCTGATGCCGTGAAATTTTGCCAGAGCCGTTTTTAAAACTTCCGGCGTCATCCATTTGCGCACCAGACACAAGGCCGCTACCCCGACAATATTTTGAATATTATGTCGCCCCAAAAGCGGGGTTTCCAATGTGATAATCTTTTGCCCATCGCGGATGAGATCAAAACGGGTTGGGGCGCCGAGCTTTATATTCGCCGCCGTCCATTCGGCTTTTTCTTCAAGGCCATAGCTGACAATGGAAGATTTGGCTTCGCGCAACAAATCGCGCACATAGTCATTGTCCACGCACGCTACCAAAGCGCCATCTTTGGGCATATTGGCCAGAAGGCCCGCAAAAGGTTTTCTGAAATCCTCCGGGGTCGGATAAATTTCCGGATGATCCGGGGTGGCGCTGGTTAAAATCACATCATGGGGGGTGTAATGGGCAAATTTAGGCCGCGGATCGGTATTGGAAGAGGGATACTCATCGCCTTCCAGAACCAAAGGCGCGCCAGCACTTTTGCTTAAAAAAGCGTGGCGCTCCATATCCAGCGGAAAGGCGCCGATAAACCAGGATGGATCAAGCCCCGCTTCGCGCAGGACAAAAGATAAAATCGCCGTGGTGGTGGATTTGCCATAGCTGCCTGCAACCACAATACGGTGCTTGTCTACCCCCAAAGCCGCCAGCACATCCGGATAACCAAGAATGGGTTTTTGCCGGGCAAAAGCGGCGGCGACCTCTTCATTATTATCCTGTTTGAGATTGGCGTTTTTGCCAATGACAAAAAAATCTATATCCGCCGGAATATTATCGGCGCCAAAGCCGCGGGCGAATTTTATCCCCGCCTCATCGAGAAAATCTGTCACTGGCGGAAATACTGCCTCACCATCAGAGCCTGTCACCTGCCAGCCCGCATCACGCAGCAATAGCGCCACCGCACTCATGCCAACGCCGCAAATTCCGATCACATGAACCTTGCCGGGTTTTGAAAAATCAAGTGATGAAACACGCATAAACTTATTCCGTAGGGTTTTAGGCTCTCAGCCAATGGGTAAAGTGTGGCTGTTCATGCCATGGCCAAAGGCAAAATTGCGAGTGATTTTATAGGGTAGCTTCTCGTCAAATTCATCGAGAATATCATCAACAGAAAAACCCGAAGGGCGCACGGGCGAGTCGGAAATATTTTTAAACCATCCGATTTTAAGCCCTGCCAGTTTTTGCAAATAGCCGGACAACCATAATTGCCGGAAAAAACGGTCAATTTTATAGATTGGCTCGGCGATTTCTTCGAGCACCAGAACTTTGCCGTCCGGGGCGGGCAAAAATTCTGTGCCAAATAGCGCCATGAACACCGCCATATTACCACCAATGGCGAGCTCTTTTGATGCAGGCGCTTCTACCGCGCTTAAAAATTCCGCTAGCCCATCAATAGATTTTCCGGCGGCAAAATCCAAAACCATGGGCGAGACAAAACCCTGATTACCGGTCTTTGCGAAAATGCCATTGATAATCGCTGTATTGTCGCTACTGCCGCAAAGGGGTTTCGGGTTGGCTTTGATAATTTCATAATCCAGCAAATCGAGCAGCCGCATGGAGCCATAACCACCCTTGGCGGCAAGCAAGAGATCAATTTCGCTATCGGCGTAAAATTCCATCAGTGCGCTGGCGCGGGATTTGTCATCTCCGGCAAAGCGTCCCTGTTGCTGGTAACAAGCCGGGTGAATTTTTACTGCAAAGCCGCGGCCGCGCAAATCTTCTGCGCCTTTTTGTAAAATCTGCGGGTCCAGCCAGTCGGCGGGGGAGACAACACCAATGGTGGAAATTTTCCGGCTCAAAAGAACACCTATCCAAACAGGCCGCCAAAGGAGATGGAGCGGCTGCCATCTTCTACAATGCGGGAAAACTCGTCCACAAAAAGGGCACCATCGGGCGTTTTTTTGACAATCACAATGCGTTTGTCTTCTGGATCACGCACCCGCTTGATGAGACCGAGAATGGAAAGCGAATCAAGCGCCCGGGATATAGCCGGTTTGGGAATGGAAAATTCCTCGGCCATGCGCCGCACCGTATGGGGGCCGGGGGTCAGATAGACGGTCAGCAAAATCGCCCATTGGCGCATGGAAAGGTCCGGTCCATCCGCACGCACGGTCTCGACCATCACTTCGCGCCAGGGCAATAATATTTCATTGGACCGCATTGGCGAGACCTGCATTGGATTTTACGATAAACCGTTTTGGTAACGAAACGGACAATGGGCCATTTCGCCCCCGAAAGGCAAGGCAAGATGCGTCGATTCTTACCGCTCAGGAGATATTTTTTTACCCTTGGGCTTTTTTATCCGTAACGGGTCCTGAAAAACTCAACCAATGCGCGAATCGCCATGGCTTCACCGCCTTTGGGGTGGGCCGGGCGATTTTTAGGGTTCCAGGCAAAGATATCAAAATGCGTATACGGAACATTTTCCGGCACGAAACGGCGCAAAAACAGAGCCGCCGTGATGGAGCCCGCAAAGCCATTGCCGGAAATATTATTAAGATCAGCAATCGGCGAGGATAAATCGCTTTCATAGCCATCCCAAAACGGCATCCGCCATAAAGGATCTGCTACTGCCTTTGCCGCCTTGCTCAGGGCTGTCGCGATTTTGTCATCACTTGCGTAAAACGGCATCACTTCGGGGCCAAGCGCCACCCGCGCGGCACCGGTTAAAGTGGCCAGTGAAATGAGATGGTCAGGATTTTCTTCTGCAGCCAAAGCCATGGCATCGGCAAGAACCAAGCGCCCTTCTGCATCCGTATTGCCAATCTCGACCGTCAGCCCCTTATAGCTTTGCAACACATCGCCGGGGCGAAACGCGCCAGCGCTAATGGCGTTTTCCACCGCCGGTATCAACACCCGCAGGCGTATTTTCAGCTTTGCCGCCATAATCATCCGCGCCAGCCCCAGCGCATTGGCTGCCCCGCCCATATCTTTTTTCATGATCCCCATGCCCGCCGCTGATTTGATGTCGAGCCCGCCGGAATCAAAACATACCCCCTTGCCGACAATCGTAACTTTGGGGTCTTTGGCCCGCCCCCAGACTATATCAATGAGCCGTGGCGGCTCGGCAGCGGCGCGTCCCACCGCATGGATAAGGCCCATTTTTTTGGCCAACAGATCAACCCCGGTAGTGACTTTGATTTTGGCCTTATAAAGCCCGGCCACTTCCCGCGCCGCCTGCTCCAAAGCTTCCGGCCCCATATCATTGGCGGGCGTGTTCACCAGATCACGGGTGGCATGGACCGCTTCGGCAGTTGCAATTGCCCGCTCGGCCTCTGGCGATTTTGCGGTCAAAAGCTGTGGCACCGGCTTTTGGCTTTTATAGCGGGCAAAGCGATAGCCCCCCATGGCCCAGCCCAAAAGCGCCATTTCCAATTTTTTGCCCTTCATGGTGCCCGCAAGACGATATTGCCCTTCCGGCAAGGCCATGGCCGCTGCCCCTGTTATTAAC
>WFQB01000236.1 GCA_015487305.1 Parvularculaceae bacterium
AAGGGGCAGTGAGCGCGGCAAACGATTGCCGACGCGCGGGCGCGATGCGGCATGAAATGACGCTTCTCGTCCTTCGACTTCGCTCAGGACGAGGCCGGGACCCAACTCTGGCTCTTGCCACTCTGATAGCTAGGTTGTTCTTGTCCGGAAGGTTTCAAGAAAAACTTCTTCACGCGCCCATAATTTCTTATCGAGACAGGCCCCTGCTTGCGCAGGGGTGACGTAAATAAAACGCTTCCCCAACCCTATTTGGCCAGTTTCAATTTCTGCTTATCAAACACCCGCAAGACGCTACGCAAATCAGAGCCGCGTTTTAAGACCTGCCCACTCATGGCCACTACCGCAAAGGCCCCTTGCCGACGGGCAAGGGCAGGATTTTTCTCAATCCGGTAAAGCGGCATTTCAGACGCACGGCGAAATACCGAAAACACCGCCATGTCTTTTAAACTATCAATCGCATAATCGCGCCATTCATTAGCGGCGACAAAAAATCCGTAAAGCCGCAATATCTCATCAAGCTCGGGCCGGGTAAAACTGATAAGGGAAGGTTTGGCCATTTGCTGGCGGGGATTTGGCGAGAAATGCAGACGAGTTACGCTCATAAAACAAACGATAAAACGCACCACCGCCCTCGTGCAACCCCTTTATTTTAAGGCCTGTCCCTGGCCTTCTTCTCACCCATGGGTGAGCCATAAGCATAAAATTGCCCCATTTCGCCCCAAGCGCCGCCGCATTTGCCCGCCATAAGGGATCATCGGATGAGGCAATCTATAGGTTTCTAACCGGATTATGCCCCCCAGCCCCCGGGACCGAACCTGCCTCATCCGATGCGTTGCGTTATGATTTTCTTTAAGAATGCAAGGGGCAATGCGGACTGCATAAATGCCAGACGCATAGAACTCATCCTGAGGAGGCCCAAAGGGCCGTCTCGAAGGATGGCGGTAAAAGAAACTATTTCCCATAAGATTCTTTCTTTACCCAACCGCCCGCCAGGAACGTCTCCAAGTAATCAAAGAAAAGTATAAAGCGCGCTTGCTAGCTTACTCTTTTTCACTTCCAGCCTGCTGATTATCCGACAATACCTCATGGCCCTGAGTGATGTCTTTTTCCCGCGTTGGCGCAGTTGAGAACATTCGCAAAAATCCAAAAATCTGATGTTTGGCGCTAATCTTCACACTGGTGCGCTCGGCCGTTTTGTCGATGAAAAACAAGGCCACAACCACAGCGCTTAGGGCCAATCCCATACTCACATAGATCAACATGTTAAAAGCAATATTCATAGCATTGCGGTAATTCTCGCCAATCTCTCCCGACAACGCTTCGCCCATGCCAAAGCCCACAAACCGCGCTTCGGCCCCGGCATTGGCGGCAAACGCCGCGGCAGCAATCGCCCCATAGCCGGCAATCGCAAAAAGGGAAGCCGCACGGGCAAGAGCATTATTCACCCCGGACGCCGCCCCATGGCTTTCTTCAGGGGTCGCATTAAAAATTACTGTGGTCATGGACGGCACCACAAAGGCCATGCCGGTGCCAAAAATCATCATGGCAATAAACGCCCCCCACATGGTTCCCGACCAATCAAATAATCCCATAGCCGCAAAGGCCAGAATTGTGATGGTCGAACCAAAGGCCAAAAGCAGCCGCACCCCGAAGCGCTTCATCAAAAACCCGGACCCCAGCGTTAAAATCCCCATGGGCAGGGTAAAGCCCAAAAACGCCAGACCCGCCTGCATCAAAGGCAGATGATGCACTTCCTTCAGGTAGATCGGATAAAAAACAAAAATCCCGCTCATCGCCCCGTAAAGCAGGATGGTGATAAAATTGACCGAATTAAAAAGCCCCGATTTGAACAATTCCGGCGGCGCCATGGGCGAGGTTGCCCGGCGCTCCACTCTTATCAACAGGCCAATGGCAATCACCCCAACCATGAACGGTAAGAACCATTCATAAAGCCCGGCCCCGTCCGCACGCGCCAAAGCGATCAATCCAAAGGCAAGACCAGAGCATCCGACAAAAGCCAGCACCGCCCCCTGCCAGTCAATTTTTTCTGGTTTGCGCTTGGGCGGGCGTGATGGCGTAAACACCAGCGAAATAATTAAAGTCAAAATACCGATGGGAATGGCAATGATAAAAATCCAGCGCCAGGAAATTTCAGACGCCAGCCAGCCCCCAAGCGGCGGCCCAATAGCCGTCATCACCGCAGATGCCGCCGACCATATCCCAATCGCCATGGAGCGCGGCCCTTTGGGAAAGACATCGGCAATCAAAGTCAAAGACATGGGCGTTAACAAAGCCGCCCCTATCCCTTGTCCGGCTCGCGCCAATATCAACATATCGGGATTGGGTGCCAATGGGCAGCCAAGCGAAGCAAGGGTGAAAATCCCAACCCCCCAAGAAAAAGTAGCCCGCCGCCCATAAAAATCCCCAAGCGCCCCACCGATCAACATCAGCGCCGCAAGAAATAACATATAGACAGAAGCTGTCTCTTATACACATC
>WFQB01000237.1 GCA_015487305.1 Parvularculaceae bacterium
AATGGAAGCAAAAAGCAAATCACCCGGTCTTCGCCACAATTCTTTTATATGGCGCGCCACACGCAGCGTCATGCTGGTTTTGTTTCGCCGGGCCGGGCGGCGGGTTTTATTGACGCGCCTGCTGGACCCGGCAGACCCTAAAGCCGGGCGATGGTTGGCCCCGGACATAGCGCCTTATATTGGTGAGACCGAAAAAATTGCTGAAACTTTGCGGCCAACAGCAAATTTCGAACAATTTACGAATTTTGGTAATCGGCTGATGGTTGAGCTGACGGTTTATACGGTTGCAGCCTATCGGGTGTTATTGGCGCGGGGCGTGGACAAGGATTATGCAACGCAATTAGTGGCTGATATTGCGTGGACCATTTATGCCCTTGGATTGAAGCTGGCCTCTTTGCCATTTCGGATAAGTTCCCGCCAGCCGGAAGTGCGCATCAGGCGCGCCATCGGCTTTATGTTGCGCTTTCCCTTCAAGCCGGTTGGCGCGCCGGGCTATGAGGTTTCTGTCCGCCGTGAGGGCGAGGATTTATTCACTGATTTTCTCCATTGCCCACCACAATCTTTCGTTCGCGAGGTGATAAGCAATCATGGGGACAAGGGCGATCTCGACGCTTTTTACAAAAGCTGGTGTCTTTATGATTGGCCGGGGGCGGATATTATCGCGGGCGATGGGGAGCATGGACATTATCAGCGCAGTAAAACCCTGTCCCGGGGCGATAAGGTTTGCAATATGTGCTGGCGGGCCAAAGCCGTTAAAAACGGGCATTGAGGGAGAAATTCGCCGATTGGAGATGCCTGCCCGATTTATTCTTTCCTCAGGCAATTGCAACTCACGGGGCTCGCGCCTAGATTGGTCTTTATGGCTAAACGATTTTCTTCTTCCGAGCCGGGTAGTGGCAAAGTGCTGACCCAGCGGCAATTGCGCGCTGGCGAGTTATTGCGCCATGCGCTGGCTGAAATTTTTCAACGCAATGATTTTCGCGATGCGTCTTTGCGCGATGTCTCGATTACGGTCTCCGAAGTGCGTCCCAGTCCGGATTTGCGCCAAGCAACGGTCTATTGTCTGCCGCTTGGTGGGCGCGACAAGGATAAGATCATGCCGGCATTAAAACGCGAGGCGGCGCTTATTCGTGGGTCTTTGGGCAAGAAGATCGAAATGAAATTCACCCCTGAATTGCATTTTCGCCTTGATGCCTCCTTTGATGAGGCGGACCGGATTGACGCTCTGCTGGATGTTGCCCGCCGCAAGGACGGGGCGTAGGTGCCTGTTAGATGGCGCCTTCGGCATAGTTTTTTAAGAATTCTGCTGATGGCTGTATGGGCTTGATGATGTCGAGCAAAATGCCGCCGGGGTCTTTGGCAATAAAATGTCTTTGCCCGAAATCCTCATCGCAAAGGGGTTTTACGATTGGTAGATTGGCCGCCTGAAATTCAGCGTAAAGAGCGTCCGGGTCTTCAACTTCGAAATTTAAGATCAGCCCTTGGGTTAGTTTTTGTGCTTCTGGCGGTATGGTCTCATGGTCGAATTGCAAAATGGCCAGATTGACCTGCTCATCCAATGTGGATTGTAGATGCACATACCAGTCGGCGGTGAAAACCGGCTTGAAGCGTAAATATTGCTGATAAAAATTGGCTGTCTCGGAGACATTGGCCGTCTGGATGACCGGATAATAGCTGGTGATTTTCATTCTGTTTATTCCTTTTAGAGCCGGTTTTTAATTGCAATCAAAACCGGCTCTAGTCTTTGTTTTGTCGCGTTTCCGGTCCGCTGCGCCAGCGCTTGCGCGGCGAGACGGATAACCGGTGCCCACTTATCCTGGAAACGCTTTATGGCTTGCTCTTCTTGGGCAAATGGTTCTATTCATGGATTTCACATTAAACATACAGGCTGCATGTATGCAAGAAATATCTTCAATTCCAAATAAGGCCATATCAAACAAGGCCATATCCAATAATGATCGCACCGAGAGGACGATTTCGGCCTTGCGCGGGGCCATGCGTGCGCTGGTTCTGGAGAAGGGCTATAATCAGGCCGCAACGCCGGAAATCGTTAGAAAAGCCGGGGTGACGCGGGGGGCGCTTTATCACCATTTTGCGGACAAAAAAGAGCTGTTTCGCGCTGTTGTGGAAGAGGAGTGCAAGGCGGTGGCTGGCGCTATTGAGCGCCAAAGCGGCGAGGCCGAAAATGCCCTGCAGAGTCTGAAAATGGGCAGTGATGCCTTTATTACCGCCATGGCTGAGCAGGGGCGAACCCGCATCATTCTTATTGAAGCGCCGTCCGTTCTGGGCCGGGATGTTCTTACTGCCATTGAGGACAGATATGCCCGTGGCATGCTGGGTGAGGGCCTTGAAGCGGCGATGAATGAAGGGGGGTTGGAGCGGTTGCCGGTGGCGATAATGACAGAATTGCTGAGCGCCATGTTTGACAGTGCCGCACTGCAGATTGAAAGTGGCGTCTCAAGGGATGAGGTGCTGGCGGCGGTTCATCGGCTGATTGACGGGCTTGCGCCCTAAAGGCCTGAAAAGCCGCATTGGGCGGTTGATATCTCAAATTCTTTGCAATTATAGGGATAGGTGAGACTGTTGCCAAAAGCCCACATTCAATCTGGAACCCTCAAGGAAGACGAGACAGGCTGAAGATTTTTCTGTAATATTACCCATGGGACCGCTTGTGGGACCGCCTGCCGCTTTGGGGAATTCATGAGGCGCAGGACGGATGGATTATTCGTAAAATGGGGTTGCAGGGATATGTTTTTTTGGAAGAAGAAGGCCGCTGAAGAAGCGGAAGAGGCACTCGACGAAGTTGCCGAGGCTGTTGAAGAACAGGCTGAAACAAAAGCCGCCATGAAAGATGATGACAGGCAGGGGCGCCGCACCGATGGCGAGAGTGGGGATGATGTTAAATTATTTCCGGGCTTTGAAGATAAGCCTTTCAAAGTTGGTTATACGCAATGGCGGGGCGAAGATCGTGGTCCTGAAAAAGGTGAGCCGGTTTTGGTTATGCGCTGGGCCAGTGATGAGAAATGGTTTCCGGTGCCGGCAGCTTTCAACAAAGCCTTTATGCAGGTGCTGACAGAGCTGGAACAAGATGGCAGCCTGACCGGACTTTTGAAAGCCTATGGCTATGATGTTGAGGGCACGGAACGGGATTAGCGGGCTTGGTTTAAAC
>WFQB01000238.1 GCA_015487305.1 Parvularculaceae bacterium
ATGAAAATATCAACCGCCCTTGCGCCGCAGGCCCTGATGGCCGGATTGCTGGCGATAGAGGCAGGCTTTGGCCGCGACCGTCAGGGCCAAGCCAAAAATGCCCCGCGCAGCCTTGATCTTGACCTTCTGGCCATGGGTGAATTGGTCATCAAGGGCGAGACTGAAGATGCGCTAACTTTGCCGCATCCCCGCCTTGCCGGGCGGGCCTTTGTGCTAGTCCCTTTGGCCGAAATTGCCCCCGATTGGCACCACCCACAGAGCAGCACAGCCATCAAAGATTTACTGGCCAGAATGCAGCAGAGGGCGGCTCGTCCCGTGGATTGGCCCAAAAAGCTCTGAAACCACCCCAAAATCACCATAAATTAAGGCTTTAAGAGTAGTTTTTATTGTTGATTTAATCGGGCGATACCCCTAGAAGTCGCTCTTCATTGAATGATTACGGAGTTACCGCATGGCACGGGTTACTGTCGAAGATTGCATCGACAAGGTCGACAATCGTTTTGATCTGGTTCTTTTGGCTGCTTATCGCGCGCGCATGATTGCCGCCGGCGCACCGCTAACCGTGGATCGGGATAATGATAAAAACCCAGTTGTAGCCCTGCGGGAGATTGCCGAGGAGACCCTGCAAACGGAAGACCTCGTCGAAAATCTAGTGACCTCATTGCAAAAGCAATTGGATACCGACCAGCCGGAAGATGCCGAAGGCATGCCAGCCGATAAGGTCGACCTGCCAGAGCATGACAGTCTCGATGAAGATGCATTGCTGCAAGCCATGCAAGGCTCGGGTGTTGCCCCTCTACAGGCCGGCTCTAAATCCTAAAACCAGCTTGAAGCTTTGGCCCATCTGGCCCATTGTTTAAATGACGGCATTTTATAAATGCACGCGTCTTATTTTAGCATGGGCAGATTTAAGGGTTAAGATATTGAGCAAAGGCCCCAATCATAAACCGCAATCAGCAAACAGCACGCCCCCCAAGCCTGTGGCGGCCAGCAGCGCGGCTGCGGCAAAAACCCCCAAGCCGGACCGGGAGCTTATCGTGCGCCAGCATGAATTGGTCGAGCGGGTGCGCGCCTATGACCCCAATCTAGACGAGGACATGCTGAACCGCGCCTATGTGCTGGCGATGAAAGCCCATGGCGGCCAATGGCGACAAAATGGCGATCCCTATTTCACCCACCCGATTGCCGTCGCCATGATCCTGACCGATCTGCGTGTCGACCCCTATGCCATCGCCACGGCACTGCTCCATGACACGGTGGAAGACACCGATGTCACAATCGAGGACATCGAAGACAAGTTCGGCCAGGAAATCGCGGCTTTGGTCGATGGCGTCACAAAAATCACCAAATTAAACCTGCAATCAACCGACACGGCGCAGGCAGAAAATTTCCAGAAATTTATCGCTGCCGTCAGTAAAGACCCACGGGTCTTGCTGGTTAAGCTGGCTGACCGATTGCACAATATGCGCACGCTGCATTTTGTCCCTAATCCTGAAAAACGCCGCAAAAAAGCGCAAGAAACCATGGAAATTTATGTGCCCTTGGCCGGGCGCATGGGGGTGCAAAAATTCCGCGAAGAGCTGGAAGATTTATGCTTTCGCTATCTCAACCCGGAAGGCTATGAGACAATCGCCAAGAAGCTGGAAAAACTTGGCCAAGAAGCGGTCCATGAAGTGGTCGCCTTCGCACAGGATTTGCGCCAACGTCTGCAAAAACACGATATCAAGGCCGAGGTTTATAGTCGAGAAAAGCGACCTTTTTCCATCTGGCAAAAAATGCAACGCAAGAAAATCGCCTTTGATGAACTGGCCGATATTTATGCGTTTCGGATCATTGTCGACGATGTGGAAGATTGCTATCGCGCCCTTGGGGTCATCCATAGCGCTTTTTCCATGATCCCCGGCGAGTTTGACGATTATATTTCAACCCCCAAACCCAATGATTACCAATCCATCCACACCGCTGTTCTGGCCGCCATGTCACAAGCCAAGGACAAGCAGAGGGTTGAAATCCAAATTCGCAGTCGGGAAATGCACGAAAATGCCGAACGCGGCATTGCTGCCCATTGGCGCTATAAAGAGGTTTCCGCCCATTCGGATCAAAACAAAATTGAATTGGGCAAGGTCGGCAAAGTCGGCCCCTATGAATGGCTGCGCGCCGCTTTTGAAATGCTACAACATGGGGCAGACCCGTCGGAATTTCTTGAAAACGCCAAGATGGAATTATTTTCCGATCAGATTTTTTGCTTTACCCCCGGCGGCCGCGTCATTGCCCTTCCCAATGGGGCAACGACCATGGATTTTGCCTATGCGGTGCATACCGAGCTAGGCGATAGCTGTGTCGGCGCGCGCATAAATGGGGTGACCAAACCTTTGCGCACTATGTTAAAAAATGGCGACGTCATCAAAGTGCTAACCTCATCCAATGCGCCAGTGCCTGATGAATGGCAATCCATTGTTGTCACCGGACGGGCAAAATCGGCAATTACCAGACGCATTAAAAAACTCCATCATGAGGAGCTAATCAAATTCGGTAAAAAACTGATCGAATCAGAACTTTCCGCCCATGCCTTGCCCCATACCGAGCAAGCCATTGAAAATGCCGCCCCGCGTTTGGGGCTACAAAATGCCAAGGCAAAAGATATTTATGAGGCCGTGGGTAAGCTGAACCTGTCAGCTCGCAAGGTCCGCGAAGCTGCCTATCCGGGGGTGGTTGATGATGATGATTTCAAAAAACGCCGGGAAAGCGGCCAAACCACTTTTACAGGCCAGCGCCGCCCCATTCCCCTTGAAGGATTAAAGCGCGGGGTGACAGTGGTCCTTTCAGCCTGTTGCTCGCCATTGCCGGGGGAGCGGATTATCGGCCTGCCGGGAGATGACCATCAGGTCATGGTCCATAGAATGGATTGCGATGCTCTGGAAGAAACAACCATTCCCGAGAAGGACTGGTTTGATCTGCGCTGGCGCGATGAATTGACAACCGCCTTCATTGCCCGTTTGTCTTTATCCCTTAACAATCGTCGCGGCGTGCTGGCCGAAGTCGCCCGCATTTTTGCACGCTATGACGCCGATATCATCAATATTTCCTTGCGCAATCGCGAGGTTGATTTTACCGATATGGTCGTCGATATCGAAGTTATTGATGCCAAACATCTGGCCAATGTCATGGCTGGCCTTCGCGCCTCGCAAAATGTTATGCAGGCCGAGCGACGCCATGATATTCCCATTGAGCAGGCACCCACCAAAACGGCTGGCGATATTTATCAGTAAATGGCAGGATTTTATAATGAATGATAGAAATCATGATCTTGTGATGCGCGAATTTTCCGAATGTGGCGCGCTGATGAAAGGACATTTTATTCTTTCCTCGGGCCTCCATAGCGACACCTATTTGAACAAATCCATTGTCTCCATGTATCCGGACCGAACCGAGCGCCTGTGTCGAGCCTTGGCCGATAAGGTAAAAGCAGAAATTAATTCCCCCATCACCCATATAGTCGCCCCGGCCATGGGTGGCATTATATTTGGCTATGAAACCGCCCGCGCCATGAATGTGCCGTTTATGTATGTAGAACGGGTCGATGGCGAGTTTCAATTACGGCGCGGCTTTTCCCTACCAGACAATGCCAAGGTGCTAGTGGTTGAAGATATCGTCTCAACCGGCCTTTCGGCGCGTGAATGTGTGGAGGCCATTAAAGCTGTTGGCGTCAACCCCGTCGCCGCCGCCTGTCTGATTGATCGCTCCAATGGCAAGGCAGCGCTTGGCGTGCCGTTCATTGCTTTGGCCCGCCTTGAAGTCGAGGCATGGCCAAAGGATAATCTGCCAGCCCATTTGCGCGATATGCCAGCGGTAAAACCCGGCAGTCGGGGGCTGGCATAAATGAAAAAACCTATGCAGGAAAATCCGGCCTTAAACGCTCCGCCTTTGCGGCTAGGGGTTAATATCGACCATGTGGCGACTTTGCGAAATGCAAGAGGCGGCGACTTGCCCGACCCGATACGGGCAGCCCATCTGGCGGCGGCAGCCGGCGCCGATGGCATCACCGCCCATTTGCGCGAAGACCGCCGCCATATTCGCGACAGGGATATGGAGCGCCTGAAAGAAGAAATTGATCTACCGCTCAATTTTGAAATGGCGGCAACGGCGGAAATGGTTTCTATCTGCCGGGCTGTCAAACCCCATGGGGCTTGTCTGGTGCCGGAAAACCGGATGGAGCGCACAACGGAAGGGGGGCTTGATGCGGCGGGACAGGCCAATGCCCTTAAGTCTTTCATTGATGCCTTGCTGGAAAAAGATATTCGCGTTTCGCTATTTCTGGATCCAGAAGAGCGACAATTGGAAGCAGCCCTTCGCTTAGGCGCACCGGTTGTGGAAATTCATACCGGACGCTATCATGATCTCGTTATCGCCTGTGACACCAAAGGCATTGAAGCAGAATATAATCGTATTGTTGCCTGCGCTAAAATGGGCACGCAAATGGGCATAGAAATGCATGCGGGCCATGGGCTGACCTTTCAAAATGTCCAACCCATCGCTGGAATTGCCGAGTTGCGAGAGCTTAATATTGGCCATTTCCTCATATCCGAAGCCTTATTTATGGGGCTGGACAATGCTATTCGCGAGATGAAACAATTAATGCAGGATGCGAGAACAGGAATGTTGGTATGATTATCGGCCTTGGCCAGGATATGATTGATATAAGGCGGGTGGAAAAAACTCTGTCGCGCCATGGGGACCGTTTCGTACAAAGATTATTCACACCGATTGAACAGGCCAAATCTGACAGACGCAAAAAACGTGCAGCCTCCTATGCCAAGCGTTTTGCCGCCAAAGAAGCCTGCGCCAAGGCGCTGGGGACCGGCCTCAATCAGGGTGTCTATTGGCGTGATATGGGTGTTGTTAACCTACCCGGCGGCAAGCCGACCCTCGAATTAACCGGGGGGGCAAAAAAACGCCTTGATAAGATGACCCCGCCGGGCCATCGGGCCTTCATCCATCTGACCATAACCGATGATGACCCCCACGCCCAAGCCTTTGTAATCATTGAGGCTTTGCCTTTGATTGGGGATCAATAAAACATTACAGGAAAACAGGTTGGCAGGGGCCACAGGCAAGCGTAAACAGATAAAAAGCCCGATTTTGAGGTCAGTATGGGCTGGCCTTCACCTTGTGGGTCTCTTTGTTAAGTGAGTGATAAAAGTGATGAAAATTAATTTTAGCCCTGCCGGTAAGGAAAATTCAGGCGATAAAACAGCGCCAAATATCGGCATGGAAGGCGAGACCATTTCTGGGGGCGATGCGCCTATGACCCTGATGGAAGAGGTTTGGGATGTGGTCAAAACTGTTGGTCTTGCTGTTTTGATCACCTTGATTTTCAGAATCTTCTTTTATCAGCCCTTTAACATTCCAACCGGATCCATGCAGCCCAATCTGCTGGTGGGAGATTTTGTGCTCGTTTCAAAGGGCACTTATGGCTATTCCAAAGCCTCTCTGATCTGGCCGCTGACACGGATTAACAGTCAAACAATTATTTTTGATAAGCCGGTCGAGCGCGGTGATGTGGTGGTCTTCAAAAACAGCCACGACCAGAACAAGGATTACATCAAACGGGTTATCGGCATGCCTGGGGATCGCGTGCAAACCATTGGCGGTCTTTTATATATTAATGGCAAACAGGTGCCACGAGAATTTGTCTCTAACGAAACCGTGGCCTGCCGGGGATATAATCCAAAAGCAGCCACTTGGCGTGAAACTTTACCAAATGGCGTCAGCTACATTAT
Source organism: Parvularculaceae bacterium (assembly GCA_015487305.1). Lineage (GTDB taxonomy): Bacteria > Pseudomonadota > Alphaproteobacteria > Caulobacterales > Parvularculaceae > S012-90. Next base: position 5,781 of record WFQB01000238.1, read on the forward strand.
TCAGGAATGTCAGGGCAATGAGTATGGGCTAGACAATGCCGGCCCGTTTTTGGTGCCCGCCGATCATTATTTCATGATGGGCGATAATCGCGATAATTCCCAAGATAGCCGGACCGAATATGTTCACTATGTGCCCGACTATCAGATTGTCGGCAAAGCCCAGAATCTGGTATTTTCCGTCGATGGCAAGAAATCACATATTTGGGAAATTTGGAAATGGCCGGGGGCTATTCGCTATTCCAGAATATTTGATCGGGTTGAATGATTGCCCTCTTATGAGCCAGAATAGATGAACAGACGATCCCGCCTTGGCGAACTTGAAACAAAGCTCGGTTATAAATTTCATGATATTTCCTTGCTGGAGCGGGCGCTCAATCATTCCTCGCTTCTCTCAGAAGGGGATGTGCGCTCATTGGAGCGGCTGGAATTTCTTGGCGACCGGGTTTTAGGGCTGCTAACGGCTGAAGAATTATGGCGGCGCTATCCAAATTTTGATGAAGGGGATATGGCCCCGCGCCTCAATGCCCTTGTTCGCAAGGAAACCTGCGCGGAGGCGGCGGTTTTTTTCGGTTTACCCGAATATATCCGCTTTTCTAAGGCCGAAGAAGGGGCCGGGGGGCGCGAGAAAGTTTCGGTTCTCGGCGATGTGTGCGAAGCCATGCTCGGCGCGCTTTATATAGATGGCGGATTGGAAGCGGCCCGCAAAACCTATAATGCGTTTTGGCAGAAAAATTTTGAATCCCTGTTTCGTCGCTATCGCGATGCCAAAACGGAATTACAGGAATGGGCCCAAAAGCAAGGGCGCGGTGTGCCAGCCTATCGAGAATTAAGCCGGTCTGGCCCCGCCCATGCGCCGTTCTTCACGGTTGAAGTTCAGGTCGAGGACTTAAAGCCCGAAACCGCAACGGGCAAATCAAAAAGACAGGCGCAAATGGATGCGGCTGAAAAATTACTGGTCCGCGAAGGACTATGGGAACCGGAAAATGACTGACGACAAATCAACCAAGGGGCAGACCAAATGCGGCTTTGTGGCTATTTTGGGCGCGCCCAATGCCGGCAAGTCAACGCTCGTTAATGCTTTGGTTGGCGCAAAAGTCTCCATTGTCACGCCAAAAGTTCAAACCACAAGAGCCCGTATTCGCGGCGTGGCTGTTCATGGGCAAACGCAGATTGTTTATATTGATACGCCGGGCATTTTTACCCCGCGCCATAAGCTGGATCGCTCTATGGTGGCTGCCGCTTGGGAAGGCGCAGAAGCCAGCGATATTTGTGTTCTCATAATTGATGCCCATGCTTGGGCCATTGCCGAAGCAGGCGCGGGCGAAAAACTCGCCGCGGCACGAAAAGCCGTCACCGATAGTCAGGATATTATTGCCGCCCTGAAATCCCAGGGGCAAAGGGCTGTTCTTGTACTCAATAAGATTGATAAATTAAAACGCGATCAGCTTTTACATATCGCGCAAGATCTGAATGAAACAGGCCTGTTCACAGACACTTTCATGATTTCTGCCGAAAAGGGGCTGGGCCTTGATGGCTTGCGGGGTCATTTTTTAAAGCAGGTCAAACCCGGCCCATGGATGTATCCGGCTGACCAGCTTTCCGACATCACAGACCGGTTGATGGCCGCCGAAATTACCCGTGAAAAATTATTCCTGCGCTTGCATCAGGAAATTCCCTATTCCCTGACCGTCGAGACAGAAAAATATGAATGGATGAAGAATAAGAAAAATGAGTTGCGCATAGAGCAGGTCATCTATGTGCAACGGGAAGGGCAGAAGAAACTTGTCCTTGGCCGTGGCGGCCAAACCATAAAAATTGTTGGCCAGTCAGCGCGGGAGGAATTATCCGAGATTTTAGGCTGCAAAGTGCATCTATTTCTATTCGTCAAAATCCGTGAAAACTGGCAAAATGATCCAGCCCGCTATCGCGAAATGGGCCTTGAAATTTCTTAAATAGGGTTGCCCCATGGAATGGACGGACGAAGCCATTATTCTCGGCACCAGACCCCATGGAGAAAATCACGCCATGGTTGAGGTGTTCACCCCCTCAGCCGGGCGTTGTGTGGCCATGGTTCATGGCGGACAAAGCCGCACCAAACAACCTGTTTTACAACCGGGCAATGGCGTGGCGCTGATCTGGCGTGGGCGTGGTGAAGATAGTGTTGGTCATTTTATTTTTGAACTGACCCAAGCGCGGGCAGCAAAGCTGATGCATGACCGCCTATCACTCATGGCCCTGCAATCTCTTTGTCAAACCCTGTCTGTTAGCCTGTCAGAAAAACAAGCAGAGCCACGCCTTTATGAAGCGACCAAGGTGTTATTGGATTTGATGGAGGATGGTGAGGTCTGGCCGATCATCTATGCCAAATGGGAGGTTGGGCTATTGGCTGCTTTGGGCGCAGGCTTGCAGCTTGATCGCTGCGCCGCCACAGGCCAAAGGCTGGAAGAGGGGGCAGCCCTTGGCTTTGTCTCTCCCAAATCAGCCTCGGCCGTTTGTGTAGAGGCAGGCTTACCCTATAAGGATCGCCTGCTGCCCCTGCCGCCTTTTTTGATAGATCAGGGCGAGCCAACCAAACCCGAAATCTGCGCGGCCCTCAAAATGACTGGCTATTTTTTGCAAACCCGCATTTTTGACCCAGCCAGTAAAAACCTACCCGAGGCGCGCAATGTTTTTCTCACCCGATTAAAGAATTGGGCGCAAAGATAAGTCTTTTCCAAGACAAAGCCTCTTGCCGGACAGCCCCGAAAACGGCTAGCAATTGCCCATGGCTAAGACACAA
>WFQB01000239.1 GCA_015487305.1 Parvularculaceae bacterium
ACAACCAGCGCCATCGCAAAAGGCTGCTGCAAATAAAGACCAACATCGCGTAAAAGCATGACTCAAACACAAACCCTTCAGCTAGAGCTTCGCCCCCGCACCTATTCCATTGAAATCGGTCATGACCTGCTGGCGCAATTACCGGATCTGCTAAGGCCCTTATTGGCACGGCCAAAACTGGCGATTGTCACAGACAGCAATATTGCGCCGCTCTATGGAGAAAAACTGCGAGACGCATTGCAAAATGCCGGTATTGAAACCGATTTCTTTGTCATAGAGGCTGGCGAAAGCGCCAAAAGCTTTGCTGTGCTGGAACGTTTGAGCGAAGATTTGCTGGCAGCGAAAATTGAACGCGATGATATTGTCCTTGCCCTTGGCGGCGGGGTGATTGGCGATCTGACCGGGTTTGCGGCCGCCATTTTGCGCCGGGGCTGCCGCTTTGTGCAAGTGCCCACAAGCCTATTGGCGCAAGTTGATTCTTCCGTTGGCGGCAAAACCGGCATTAACAGCCCCCTTGGCAAAAATCTGATTGGCGCTTTTTATCAGCCCTCCCTCGTGGTCATTGACCCGGACGTTCTCACTACCCTGCCACCACGGCATTTACGGGCCGGTTATGCAGAAATTGTCAAATATGGGCTGATCAATAATGCCGGGTTTTTCAACTGGCTTGAAAACAATGGCACCAAGCTTCTGGCCGGAGATGAGGCTGCCACCATCCATGCCATCAAAACCTCCTGCGCCGCCAAAGCCGCCATTGTCGCCCGTGATGAGCGCGAAGGCGCAGAGCGAGCCCTGCTTAATCTCGGCCATAGCTTTGGTCATGCATTGGAAGCGCTGACAGGGTTTGGAGAACGGCTTTATCATGGCGAAGCGGTGGCCCTTGGCATATCCCTCGCCTTTCGTTTTTCGTCCTCTTTGGGGCTTTGCCCACCCGAACATACGCAGCGGGTCATTTCACATTTTGAAGCTATTGGCCTGCCGACAAATATCACGGCAATCGACCCTGAAGGCCATATTACAGCCGAAGCCATGCTTGATGCCATGATGCAGGATAAAAAAATGCGCGGCGGGCATTTGACACTTATTCTCAGCCGCGCCATTGGTGATAGCTTCTTAAACCATGATGTCGATAAAACGGCTTTGAAAGAATTTTTGCTAAAGGAAACCACCCGGTGAGCGATCAGGAACTTATTATACGAAGCGGCATAGTCTTATTTCTTCTGGTCCTCTCCGGCTTTTTCTCTGGTTCTGAAACCGCATTGACGGCAACCTCACGCTCGACCATTAAAAGCCTTGCTGATAATGGCAATCGGCTGGCCCAGAATGTCTACCGTCTGACCGAGGATCGTGAACGCCTGATTGGGGCGATTTTGCTGGTCAATAATCTCATCAATATTCTTGCTTCCGCTCTGGCCACCTCCATTGTGGTTGAAAAAATCCCCGGCGATAATGGCATATTGGTGGCCACCGCCATCATGACCGCCCTGATTGTCATCTTTGCCGAAGTGATGCCCAAAACCGCTGCCATTGCCAGGCCGGAAGGCTTTGCCATGATGATCGCTGCTCCCATGCGCTGGGTGGTATTTTTATTCGCCCCCATCACCCATTTGGTGCAAACTCTGGTGCGAGCCATATTGCAAACCTTTGGCCTTGATGTGTCACAGGAAAAAGCCGTTTTGTCGGTCAATGAAGAATTGCGCGGCGCCATTGACTTGCACCATGAACAGGGTCGGGTCGAAAAAGATGCCCGCGATATTATTCGCGGCGCTCTTGACCTTGATGAAACCCGCCTTGATGAGATTATGGTTCATCGCAAAAATATGGAAATGATCAATGCGGATCTACCCAAGCGGGCCATCATTGAGACCGTTCTCGCCAGCCGCCATACCCGCATCCCCTTATGGAAAGACAATTCCGATAATATTGTCGGCATTATCCACGCCAAAGATTTGCTACGCGAGATTTGGCGCGCCGGGGGCAAAGCGGAAAAAGTTGATATTATGAATGCGGTGCGCGAGCCATATTTTGCGCCCGAAACCACCACCCTGCTCGAACAGCTTGATGCTTTCAAATCCACCCAGCAGCATTTCGCCCTCATCGTTGATGAATATGGCGCGATCATGGGGCTCGTCACCATGGAAGATATTCTCGAAGAGATTGTTGGCGAGATTGAAGATGAGCATGATGCGCCGGTGCAAGGGGTGCGCCCACAGGCCGATGGCTCGGTGCAGGTAGATGGCGCTGTTACTTTACGCGATCTCAACC
>WFQB01000240.1 GCA_015487305.1 Parvularculaceae bacterium
ACTTTGCGCGTCTCTTTGGTTTTCTTCTCAGCTTTAAAGGTCTTGCCTTTGCCGGTGATTTTCGAGTTACGCGGGAGCGTCAGTTCTGCCATGGTCGAAGGTCCAAAAAATGGGATTGATCTATCAATAGCGCCTTTTTAGCACCGCTCGCAGGCTTGTCCATGGCCTGACACCACTTAAAGCCGGGGACAATTGCCAATAATTAACAAGGCGCTGGGCGCTATATGTGCTGAACTCTCTCGGGGTCTACTAAATTTCAAAAACCAAAGAAGCAAGGGCAAGTTCCTACCCTGCTTTCATCCCGGTTTTGCTTAAAATATGAGGGAATATCATGAAATTATCACTGCCTAAGACAGCCGCCCTTGGCGTCCTGACAGCCAGCTTAATATTTTCGTCCGCCTTTGCCGAAGGCACCGAACCAGGTCAGGACCCCCTGTCCAAGGAGTTGATGGAAGATACTGTCCTGTGCATGAAAAACACTAGCGATGAGCCGATTATAGCAATAATCTGGGAAGGGTATATCACGGCTGCCGGAACTACCCGAAAAGTCGCACTGGAAGCGGATAAAACCGCATGCCTGCGCTATCGTGACGCCTACAAAATCAAGGCAGACTTTTACTTCGTCGCCGACGGCAAGTTCAAGCCACTTTATTTTCGCGGGGCCTGTTCGCGTCTGAAAAACGGTATGGCAAGGTTCTATCTTCTTTCTCGAACAGAAGATGGCGGCAAAATATGCGTTGAAGACAAGACCCGCAGCAAGGACAGTATTCGCAAACTGGTAAAAGATGCAAAATCAATCACCCGCTAAAACACTAAAAAAGCCCGCCCCATATCACAGGCGGGCTCTTTCATTTTAATAAACCCGTGCTTTGGGCTCAATATAACTAATATCATTGCTCATGGTCCAGGTATGAACCGAGCGATAATCAATCCGCGTCTTGCCATCTTCACACCATGCTAAAGTGTGCTTCATCCACTCCTCATCATTGCGATCGGGATAGTCCTCCCGCGCATGGGCGCCGCGACTTTCAAGGCGATTGGCGGCGCCATCAATGGTCACCATCGCCTGAGCAATAAGATTATCAAATTCCAATGTCTCAACAAGATCCGTGTTCCAGACCATAGTCCGGTCGGTCACCTGAACATCAGACAATTTTTGATAAACATCACCAATAAGCGCTTGGCCCTCGGTCAAAACATCGCCGGTGCGAAACACCGCGCAATTACTTTGCATGGCCCGTTGCATATCAAGACGCAGCCTTGCCGTTGGCGTATCACCGGACGCATTGCGAAAGCGGTCAAGCCGCGCCAGCGCTTTGTCGCCTGCATCTTTTGGCAGGTCCGGCATGGCCGATTGCGCTTTTACCATCTCCGCGCAGCGCAAGCCCGCCGCCCGTCCAAAGACAACCAGATCAATCAGTGAATTTGAACCAAGGCGATTAGCCCCATGCACCGAAACACAGGCGGCCTCCCCAATCGCCATCAGCCCCGGCACAATAGCCTCTTCGCCCTTGGCATCCTTGGTCAAAACTTCCCCATGATAATTACACGGTATACCGCCCATATTATAATGGGCCGTTGGAATAACCGGTATCGGCTCTTTGGTAACATCAACCCCGGCAAAAATTTTCGCCGTTTCAGAAATCCCCGGCAGACGTTCAGCCAGAGTTTCCGCAGGAATATGATTGAGATTAAGGTGGATATGATCTTTAAGCGGCCCAACCCCGCGCCCTTCGCGAATTTCAATGGTCATCGCCCGCGACACCACATCCCGCGAGGCAAGGTCTTTGGCCGATGGCGCATAGCGCTCCATAAAGCGCTCACCTTCGGAATTGGTCAGATAGCCGCCTTCCCCGCGCGCGCCTTCGGTAATCAAACAGCCCGCCCCATAAATACCGGTGGGGTGAAACTGCACAAATTCCATGTCCTGCAAAGGCAATCCGGCCCGCAACACCATGGCATTACCATCGCCGGTGCAGGTATGGGCAGAGGTCGCAGAAAAATAAGTACGCCCATAACCGCCGGTGGCCAATATCACCATTTTAGCGCGAAAGCGGTGAATGGTGCCGTCATCGAGCTTCCAAGCCATTAGCCCTTTGCATTCGCCATTATCCATAATCAGATCAAGGGCAAAATATTCGACAAAAAATTCAGCCTGCTGGCGCACCGCCTGCCCATAAAGCGTATGCAATATTGCATGACCGGTGCGGTCAGCAGCGGCGCAAGTGCGTTGCACTGGCCCTTCACCAAAATTTTTGGTCATGCCGCCAAAGGCGCGCTGATAAATTTTGCCCTCTTCGGTGCGCGAAAAAGGCACGCCCCAATGCTCTAATTCGTAAACCGCTTGCGGCGCTTCACGACATAAATATTCAATCGCGTCTTGGTCGCCAAGCCAGTCTGATCCTTTGACCGTATCATACATATGCCAGCGCCAATCATCTTCGCCCATATTGCCAAGCGAAGCAGAAATGCCCCCTTGCGCGGCCACTGTGTGCGAGCGGGTCGGGAACACTTTGGTAACACAGGCGGTTTTAAGCCCCGCTTGCGCCGCCCCTAAAGTTGCCCGTAATCCGGCACCACCGGCACCAACCACCACCACATCATAATTATGATCGGTAATTTCGTAAGAAGCACTCATCGGTAAAATCGTCCTTGGAAGCCCTCGCCCAAAATCAGGCGGTCAGTGTGATCGAAAGAATGGACCAAAAGGCGATGCCGCCAATGACCAGTGAAAAAAATGTGTTTAAGAAACTCAACATGGAGCGGGTATCGGGATTGGCGATATAATCATCAATCACTTCCTGCATGCCCAAACGCATGTGAAAGAAAAGCGCCAATAAAAAAACCGCCATCACCATCGCTGTGGTGCGATCAGAGAGCCACGCATAAATCTCGGCGCGGTCACTGCCAAAATGACCAACCATAGAGATTAAAAACCAAATGATCGTCGGTATAAGCAATAAAGCGGTAATGCGTTGCGCAATAAAATGCGGCGTGCCTTTGGTCGACATCTTCAATCAAACTCCTGTTTGGGTAAGGCCATAAGTCCAGATCAGCGCGGTCAGCAAGGCCGCACCAAAAAAGGTCAGCCACGCACTTGCTCGGGCCGTTTTTAATTCAAACCCCTGCCCCGCATCCCAAAACAAATGGCGAATACCATTAATAAGATGAAACAGCAGCGCATAGGTAAAGCCGATAAGAATAATCCGCCCGGGCAGGGAATGCATAACCCCGGCAACCATTCCATAAGCCTCTTCACTATAGGCCGCCGCGGCCAGCCAGGCCGCCAGCAAAATACTGCCGCCATAAAGAGCAACACCGGTTATCCGGTGGGCAATAGAGGCAGCCATGGTTACGGTCCAGCCCCATATTTGAAGATGCGGTGACAGCGGTCTGTCGGTTATTGGTGATTTTTCTGTAGAGCCCATAGAAAATCCAGCCTTTTAGGGAGGTGATTCGGTGATTTTAAAACTGTGGCGACAATAGAATTGCCATCCCGCAAGTCAATTCCCCCTCAATCCCCTTTTGCATCAACTTTTCGGCCAAACAGCCAATAAACAGGGCCGTTTTCCCCTTCAGGGTGACAAAGCCCCGTTTTTATCGCACAATTTGCCCAAATTAAGAGCCAAAGTCGTTTATGGGGTTAAATTAGCGGAGGGGAATATGCGCCAATCATCCTTGAAATCATCTCTGAAATTATTGTGGCTATTGCCACTAGCAGCTTTACTTGGCCTGCCAAGTCTCGCCAATGCCCAAACCAATGAACCGGCCAACACCACATTTGCAGACAGCCTGACCGCCGAGCAGATCGGGACGGCGCTGGAAGAGGCCGGTTTCGATGTCATCATGTCAGAAGACCGCGATAGTGGCCATCCGGTGGCAAGGGGCAATATTGGCAATCTTGTCTTTATCGTCCGGGCCATGGATTGCGACGGCTCGCCGCTTGCCTGCCGCCAGCTTTTGCTATTTGCCAATTTTGATTTGGGCCGCGAGATTACCGACAGGGACTTCCGCATCGTCAATGGCTTTAACGATTCAGCCATGGATGGCCGCGCCTATGTCTTGGAGCGCACCAATCAGATTGGCATTGATTTCATCATCGATTTAAGTGGCGGCGTCTCCAATAATCACATCGCCCACCGCCTGTCTCGCTGGGAGGGCGTTATCGCAACTTTCATCGACCAATTCACCAAGGCCCAAACCGGCTCTTAGAGCACTTCCCGAAAAGTGGGAACCGGTTTTCGGATAAGAAGTGCGACAAAACAAAGAATTAGAGCATTTCCCTGATTCCGATTAAAGTGGAAATGCTCTAGTGGCAAATATGGATTAGTCTAGAGAAATCCCCATGCCTTTCAAATCACATATTTATGCCCCGCTTCCAGAAAGCGCCAAACCGGTCAGCGGCCTCTGGTCCTTCCTGCAAGTTCCTTTGCTGATGTTTGTGTCTTTGATCCTCCTCGGGGCTATTGGCGCTATCATCGGCGTGCTTGTAATGATGCTTTCCAGTCCGGGTATCGCTGAAACCCTTTCACAAGGGGGAAAACTGGCTACTGAAACAAGGGCGCAGATAATAAATTACCTTCTGCCCGGCTATGTCATTGGCGCTTTTGGCGGCATGTTCGCGGTCAGTTTTTTGAAAACCGGCCCCTTTGAGAAAAGACGATTAGCCACGATCGGCCTTGGCAAATTTCTTTATGGCGGCGCCTTTTGGGGCTGGCTGCTTATTGGCGTCCTATTTGCCGTCGCTGTCAGCGCCTCAAGCCATTTCATCGGTGGCTTGGCGGTTGGCCCAACCGATGAGGAATCAATTGACTGGTCAATTTTGCAAAACAATTCTGTCTTTATCGGATTTGGCATCCTGTTTCTTTTGTTATTGATACAGGCCCCGGCTGAAGAAGTTTTCTTTCGCGGCTGGTTGATGAGCGCTATTTCGGCCCGTAATGGTGTGTTCTGGGGCGTAGCCTTGTCGAGCTTCCTGTTCATGGCGCCACATTTTTTCAACACCATGGGCGCAACACCGGCATTGACCCTCTATAGCCTACTTAGTGTTGGCTCGCTTGGCCTATTATTTGCCGCCATCTCAATCGCCAAGGGCTCCATTATTCCCGCCGCCGGCTTTCACACCGGCTATAATTTCCTGCTGTTTTCCGGCGCGCTCATTCAAGGCATGGTGACGACTGGCGAGACCAATTTCGGCCAGATGCTGATAGAAATGTTTGATGTCAACAATATGCCGGAAGTTACAATGGATGATAAATATTGGGCCGACCTTGGTGCTCGTCTGGCCATTACCCTATTGCCGGCAATTTATTTCTTCACACGCAAAAGAAAATCCTGAGCCTTAAAAGCCCGTTCCGGTTTTGCAATAGACATCATCGGTCAAAAATGGTGATATAGGTCGGCTTGAGACAATTCAAATCGGGGATTAATCCATGCGCTGGCGCAATAGACGACAAAGCACAAATGTAGTGAAAAAATCCGGTGGTGGCCGTCAGGCCCTTGGCGGCGCAGGCGGCGGGGGCATTATTTTCATGCTGATCCGCTTCTTGTTTGCAAAATTCGGCATTGGCGCCATTGTCGTCTTGGTCGGCGGTTTTTTTGCCTTAAAAGCCATGGGCGTTGATCCCATTGGCCTTGTCATGGGCGGCAATACAGGCGCCCCCGCCACCACCCAAAGCGAAGCCCGCCTCGACCAGAACGCCAGCGAGAACGAACAATTTGTCGCTTTCGTTCTTGGCTCCACCGAAGATGTCTGGACACAAGTTTTCCAAAGTCGCGGTCAAAGCTATAAAAAACCAACCCTCAATCTCTTCACTGGCGGGGTCACCTCCGGTTGCGGCTATGCCTCATCTGCGGTTGGTCCCTTTTACTGCCCGGCGGATCAGGAAATTTATCTAGATTTGCAATTCTTTGATGAAATGTCCCGCCGCTTCGGCGCCCCCGGCGATTTCGCCCAGGCCTATGTCATCGCCCATGAGGTCGGCCATCACATTCAAACCATCACTGGCATTTCCGCGCAAGTGCAAAGAGCCAAGCAAAACGCATCGCAAACCCAACAAAACGCTCTGCAAGTGCGCATGGAATTGCAAGCCGATTGCCTGTCCGGCGTCTGGGCCTATCATGAGCAAAAACTGTTTGGCAGCCTCGAACAAGGCGATATTGACGAAGCCCTAACGGCGGCCAATGCCATTGGCGATGACACTTTGCAGCGCCAAGCTGGCCGCCGCCCCATGCCGGACAGTTTCACCCATGGCACTTCCGAGCAAAGAAAAAACTGGTTCACCAAGGGCTGGCGCAGCGGCGATATGGATGTTTGCGACAGCTTCAGCGCCAGCGCGCTTTAAGCACCCTAAACACCCGGGCCCTAGCGCCAATGCTCCGCGACCCATGTCGCAGGCTTGGTGTGCTTATACCAAGCCTTATACCAAGGGCAGGGCCAGCGCCCGGCCACTGCTTCGTCCGGATCCGGCTTGCCGGTAAAAGCAACAATGCGCGCTTCTTGCGGCAATTCCGGTGCGCGCAACCAATTCATCGGAAATTTCGGCACCAGATCATGCTTGAAACTAATGCACCATTCAGAAGGCCAAAATTTTTGCCCGGTAATATAGCGTGAAATATATTGCTGCTCGATACGATTATCCCGCAGCACCGCGTCCGGGTCCGCTTCAAAGCGATCAAAAATTTCTTTAAACTTGCCAACCGGAAATTTAAACGCCGATGTATTGCCAATGCCCTGACCTTTTTGCGTCCAGTTTTCAATCACGCAATATTCGCCGGGAGCAAATTCAAACATCTCATCAAGCGAGCCGGTAATCACCAGATCAAGATCGAGAAAAATCGCATCCCCCTCCATGCCCGCAAGGGGATATTGCCAGATGGAAAGTTTGCGCCATGGGGTCCATGCAAATTCTTCCGGCAGGGTAATTGGCGGCAGCTCTTGCGCATCAACGCCTTCATCAAGACCGGACACATCATCGGTAAAACAGATAAACCGCAAATCCCCGCTCACATTGCGCCGCACCGCCCGATAAAGCCGATTGACAAATTCCGGCCCATAGCGCGTGCCCCATTTCATGCAGATAATCGTTTTACTCGCCATCATCATTCCCTTTCATGGGTGAAAAGGCCTCGTCCGGCACCAATTGTCCAGCCCGAATTGCGCCATTTCCGGCAATTCCATTCTTTTTCTATATCAGGAAAGCCATTGACCGAGCGGTTTGACGGATTTTCTTCCGCATGGGCAATGATTGTGTTCAGAAAAAAATCCCGCCGGACAATAATCGATTGGTTGGTCCATGGTAGATATTTGGTGGATATTTTCCACCAGCCTTGAGGCTGGCGCTCAATTTCAGCAAATTTTTCATCCGGCGCCTGCTCTGCATAAAGCGCCGTACCAATGAGCCGCTTGGCCTTACCGGGGCGCAAAAACCGCCGCAAGGGCGCAATGCCACCGCTTGCATGATAACGCCGATATTTATCAAGGGTTGTAAATTTCTGCCCTGGCTTGTGACGATGGCGCATACGAAAGACCTGCACCTCCCCATTGCGCACCGCCGCCACCGCTTGGCTAATTTGCCGCCTTGCTTCGCGCCCCGGTTCAATCAGGGGCAGATCATTTTCCAGCAATAATAAAACGTCCGAACTCATGGCCTCGGCTAACCCTTTAAACCCACCCAATATGCCAAAATTATCGGCATTGCCAGCAAAGGGAATAGAAAATTCCTGCGCCAAGCTGCGCGCATCATCATCAAGACCGTTAAAATAAATTAACCGTTCAGCAGCCAGATCAAATAAATGCTCGCGGCTATAGGTTTTCAAAGCCTGACGAAACCCGTCATAGCCCTGCCAGCATAAAAACCCGATGCCAAAATCTTCAATTTGCGAAAAATGCTGTGTCAAAAACCAACCCTCTGAAACGCCCGCTGAACTCTAAACAAAAGTGAACACAGGGTAAACGCGAAATTTACAGCGTGATCAACAATTCCCTATAGCCAAATCCCTGTGACGCTGGTCACAGATTTTGCGTAAAACCGCTAGGCACACCCATTTTGCAAGCTCCTTGAAACCCGATGTTAACCCTGTTCTGCGAAGCTGTTCCTTCGCAAATGGAGTTCTCCTCATGACATCCATCTTTGATTTTGGTGCTACCGGGCTTTTTATCGCCGCTGTCGGTCTATTTTTATACCGCCTCAAACATGAAGACCCGCGCCTTGCGCCCTATTTGGCCATTATCGGCACTTGCGCCCTTGGTAATTGGGCGGGAAATTCAGGCGCCGCTCTTGCTGGTATCGCTTTATTGTCCGCGGCCGGGTTCCTCCTCGTCCATCTGGCCAGCGAGCCTTTTCGCGAAGAAGGGCCTGCAGAATAATTTGAATTTCGGGGGGAAATGGTGACGGGAACAAGCAATCCTTCAAATCGTGAAAACGGTTTGAAGGATTTTTTTTAATCCCTCCGGCACAAACCTGTCTTCCCTATCTTTAGAGAATAGAAACCATAATCAGGCATGGTTTTCCTCGCGCTACGAAGCCGAAGGGCCATTATATTTTATGACACTCCATTCCTTTCAAAGGGCTGGCATTGAAACCGCGTCACCCCATGGTGACAGCGCCAATACGAGCCAGTCCGTGGCGAAAATCACGCCGCCACACGCTGTCATCATTGTCGAAAACATGACCCTGCCCGCTGACCGGCGCGTCTGGCAGGAGGCGACCAGCCTAGCGCAAGATGGCTGGCGCGTTTCTGTCATCTGCCCGAAAATGGGTAAATGGACAAAGCCATTTGAACATTTGAACGGCGTTGATATTTACCGCCACCCTTTGCCTTTTGAGGCCAATGGCATTGCCGGCTATGTGCTCGAATATGGCCCGGCGCTGATATTTGAGGCATGGCATTTGCTGCGCCTCGGGCTTGGCAAAATAGATGTGGTGCAAATCTGCAACCCGCCGGATTTTCTGTTCCTGCCCGCCGCCATGGCCAAATTTTTTGGCGCAAAAATTATCTTCGACCATCATGATTTAACCCCGGAACTTTTAACCGAAAAAACCGGCAAAAGCTCTGGCCTGCTTTATAATTTCGGCCTGTGGGCAGAACGGCAAAGTTTTGCCCTTGCCGATCGCGTCATCTCCACCAATGCCGGTTTTCGCGATATTGCAATCACCCGCGGCAGCAAAAAACCGGAGCATGTGGATATTGTCTATTCCGCCCCGGATCTTGAAAACTTAAACCCGCAAAAGCCGGATAGCTCGCTTAAAAAAGGTGCAAAATATTTGGCCCTGTGGGTCGGCATGATTGGCTCCCAAGACGGCGTTGATATTCTCATCGAAGCCATGGATGTCCTGCGCAATCAGGATTTGCATTTACTGATTGTCGGCGAAGGCCCCGAGCGCAAAGCCTTGCAAGAGCTAACCCACAGCAAAGGGCTTGAAAACAATATTAGTTTTAGCGGCTTTCTAAGCGGCGATGATCTCGCCCGCGCCTTTGCCAGCGCTGATATTGGTGTTGGGTCCGATCCCAAAAATGATTTCAATGACCGCCTCGCCATGAACAAGGTGATGGAATATATGGCCTATGGCCTGCCCATTGTCATGTTCGACTTAACCGAATGTCAAAATATCGCAGGCCGTGCAGCCATTTGCGCCCGCGATAACAGCGCGCAAAATCTCGCCGATAAAATCGCTCACCTACTCGCCAATCCCGACCAGCGCCAGCAAATGGCAGACATTGGCAAAGCCCGCATCGCCGCCACTTATAATTGGGCTGCGCAAAAACAAACCTATCTTAAAGTTTATCGCGATCTCTTAAAGGAGAAGCGATCATGAGCAAAGCGCCCAAAATCGCAATCATCATCCCCCATTACAATCAACCGGACTTATTGCGCCAATGCCTAACAGCTTTGCGCGCCCAAACTTACCCCGCCGACCAATTACAAATCATAGTCGGCGATAATAACTCCCCCGATAAAGCCGCCTTGCAAAAATTAAAGCAGGACTTTCCAAATACAATCTTCACCAATGCCACAGAGCAAGGCGCCGGCCCTGCGCGCAATGCTGCTCTTGCTTTGGTCAAGAAGGATATTGATCTCATCGCTTTTACCGATGCCGATTGCCGCCCCACCCCCGATTGGCTCACCCAAGGTGTAAAGGCCTTACAAAAAAGCGGCGCCGATATGGTCGGTGGTGCGGTGAAGGTTTTTTGCAAAATTCCCAACACGCCAACCCCTGTTGAATGTTTTGAAAAGCTATTTGCCTTTCGCCAGCGCCTTTACATTGAGAAAAAAGGCTTTTCAGTCACCGCTAACCTTTTGGTAACGAAATCCACCGCCGACAAAATAGGGCTATTTCGCAATGGCTTGTCAGAAGACATGGATTATTGCCATCGCGCACGGGCACTAGGGTTTTGTTTAGTATTTTCCTCTAGCTTTATGGTTAACCACCCAGCGCGTGCGCAATGGGCCGAGCTAAAAAGCAAATGGCAAAGGCTGATAGAAGAGCGTTGGGCGGGAATGCGCGAGCAGACCGGCAATAGTTTTATCCGGGGGGCAAAATGGTCTGCAAGTGCAGTTGCAACAGGAATTTCCTGCTTGCCGCATTTGGTGGTTGTTTTCACCTCATCGCGGCTGGCTACGAACAGGGAAAGACTGAAAGCAGCTTTTATTTTGACCCGGATAAGGCTGTGGCGCTGCCAAGCCATGTTCCGTGTCATGATGAATAAGACCTGTCTCTTATACAC
>WFQB01000241.1 GCA_015487305.1 Parvularculaceae bacterium
GGTTTTCTATACAATAGGGGATGAGGGCTATGTAGAATGTCAATATTGTGACCGAGCCTTTGTCTATGCACCAAGGCAGGGATTGCCTGCATAGTCTCCAATATCCTTAAGGAGTTTTGTTATGTGGTTATGGCTTCTATGGTGGGCGGTTGACGACCATCTCGCCGCCGCTTTGGAAACCCCCGGATTAGGCAGTTTGCCGATCTGGGTTCCCCTCATCATCTCCCTTGCCATCTCTTTCACCTTCGCCAAGCGCGTTTGAAGCTTGCTCACTTTCCTGCCTTTGCATTTTCAAGCGAATAATTTCTTCGCGCAAAAGCGCCGGAGTGTTTTCATGATAGCGCTTCATGAAAAACGCAAACACAAGACCCCATGCAATTAGAAACCCGAAAAAATAATAAAACCCAGCCCAGTCATTGAGAATAAAATGCAAGGCCTCTGGCTCAATACGGGCTAGGGGAGAAATACCCTTTTCGCCAAACACAAATTGATTCAAATATATTTCCGGTATTGTGTTATCGAGCCATTTATTCATGGCCCATTGCCCGGCGGCCAAAATGACCAAGAGCAATGGAATTGATAGAAAAAAGCTGATACTGGCGGCGATCATATAGCCGGGATATCGCGGGATTTCAGTTTTATGATAGAGGGTGTAAAATTCCTGCTTGGAAATATCGCGCACAATATCAGCCTGTGCTTCCACAAGGCGCTCATATTCATATTTTGCACCCTCGGCGATTTCCGCTTCGATTTTGCGCTTCCACAACCAATATGGGCCGTAAAGGAGGGCGGACAGCAACAGCAAGATAATAATAAGGAAAAGCAAGGAAATAACTCTACATCTATTTGGGGTAAGAAGGCGGGGGTGACTTTTTCAACTCTTGCATAGCATTGTCGAGTGCCTGCGCCAATTCTCCACGCTCATTTGGTGACAAAAATCTTCCCAAAACCAAAACATCGCCGGAAAGGGTTAGTTTAATCTGGTCATCATGTTCCATGGGGAGTTTATATTCAAGACGCGTCCAATAGGCCGGCAAGCTCCAGCAACTTTGTCGCCCATTAGCGGCGGTTCTGGTGACCAGCAAACGATCACCAACAATCATGATCCGCTCTTGAAGGCGGCCCTGCCTATAGCTTATTTGAAACGCAAGCCAGACAACCAGAACATCAACCACCGCAAATAATGCAATCGGCCATGCGCCAAGGGCCGTATAGAACCCCGCGCTAATAATATTGACCATAATAACCACAAGCATCAGGGCCATAAAGCCGGGGCGGGTTAGTGAACGGTTGGGATAGGCAATGGCGTCAAATGCCACCCCCTCGGCGCGCTCTGGCATTTCTTCGCAAGGGGCAACGCCCTTTTGCCCGATCTTTGTCGGGTTAAGGGTTTCCTGCAAGGGTTGGTGTAAGAAGCGGTTTTTCATAGAGCTATGATTTAGACTGAATAGGGCCTGATAGCAAAGCTAGTTTTTGCCACCGCAAGACTGGTCAAGGGTCGCAAATTGCTCTTTAGTAAGGCCCTTGGGTGTGGGTATTTGGTCAGTGATCTCTTTATAATACTCGACCCTTTTTAGGTCCAATCTACGCATCACCGCATGAATGGCGATGCATTATATAGGAGATTACGCATGGCAAGCGCTGCTGATTTTATTGAAAATGTCCGTAAATATCGCTCCAACGCTTCGGAGGATACGGTTGGCAAGATTGTTAAACATCTGGGAATTGCTTTGCAAAACCGCGATTCATCACTGGTTTCCTGCTCCGACCAATCGGAGCTTGATCGGGTCCGCGAAAGCTGGTGCCAGAAAAAGCTTGGCTCCGACAAAAGCGATGATGAGTTAAACGCCATCATCAATGATGTTTGCGCCGAAATGGCCGACGAAAAAGGTCATAAGCATCGTGTAACCTTTTACTATCTGGTAGCCGACAAGCTGGACAAGCTGATTACCTTGTAAATAGATATGCAAATCGGAAAACGGCCTTGCAAAAAGCTTCAAGGCCGTTTTTTCTTACCCTCTCCTTATCTTGTTTAGCCCCCTTGCCCTGCTCGCCAATTTCCCGCATCTGTTTTAGCCATGCCCGCTGCCAAGAAAAAACCAAGTGCCAAACGCTATCGCCGCCTGAAAGCGCCGCAAATCGAAGCGCTTTATCAACGGCTGGCAGCGCTTAACCCCAATCCCACAACCGAATTAAACTATAAAGACCCCTATACTCTGCTGGTCGCTGTAACCCTATCAGCGCAGGCCACTGATGTCGGGGTCAACAAAGCAACAAAGCGGCTTTTCCCCATAGCCCATACCCCCAAACAGATGGTCGCCCTTGGGGTTGAAAAGCTCGGCGATTATATAAAAACCATTGGGCTATGGCGCAATAAAGCCAAAAACGTTGTCGCCCTGTCGCAAAAACTGCTTGACGATTATGGCGGCAAAGTGCCGGATAATCGCGAGGCTTTGGAGAGTCTACCCGGGGTTGGCCGCAAAACTGCTAATGTGGTTTTAAACACCGCCTTTGGCCAGCCAATGATTGCTGTTGATACCCATATTTTTCGGGTTTCTAATCGTACCGGCCTTGCTCCCGGCAAGGATGTTGTGGCGGTTGAAAAAGCTTTGGAAAAAGTTACACCGGAAAAATATCTGGTCGATGCGCATCATTGGTTAATTCTGCTTGGACGTTATATTTGCAAGGCCCGCACACCGGAATGCTGGCATTGTCCGATCGCCGATATTTGTCTTTATAAAGATAAAACCCCCTCGCCGGATGAACAAAAATCCATCAAGAAGGCAGCCTCTAAAACTCTTGTAAAAAAGAAATCCCGAAAACTGGCGGCAAAACCAAAGCTAAAGAAAGCAAAACGGTCATGATATCTGTTCCTGCACGCGAGCGCCTAATACTCCCTCTTGATGTTCCGTCTACGGATGAAGCGGAAAACATTATTGAAACCCTTGGCGATGCTGTTTGTTTTTATAAAATCGGCTATCAACTAATGTCAGTTGGCGGAATTGATCTCGCCAAAAAACTATCCTCCAAAAAAAAGAAAATATTTCTGGATTTCAAATTTCTCGACATCGGGGCCACCGTTGAAAAGGGCGTTGCCAGTGCGGTGACATTGGGCGGAGATTTTTTAACCGTTCACGCCGAGCGAGATGCCATGGAAGGGGCCGTGCAGGGTCGCGGCGACGATAAACGCCTGAAACTTTTGGCTGTAACCGTGCTGACCTCTTGGGATGAAGAGACATTGCGCGATTTTGGCATTGAAAGCGATGTTGAGACTCTGGTTTTATCGCGAGCAGAAAAAGCCGCCCTTGCAGGGTTTGATGGTGTTGTTGCATCAGCCAAGGAAGCCGCCGCTATACGCGCAAGATTTGGCGATGCGCTGCAAATCGTTACCCCCGGCGTGCGCCCACAGGGCAGCAGCACCAACGATCAAAAACGCGTGGTCACTCCGGCTGCAGCAATTAAAGTCGGCGCTGATTATCTTGTGGTCGGGCGGCCAATATTGGCAGCCTCATCCCCACAAAAAGCCGCAACTGACATTGTTTCGGAAATCGAACAATCTTTTTAAACATTAAAGTTTGATAGGTTCTGTGCCAATATTTTTTCACCTACGAGACTTTCGAATAGCGCTGGAAAAAGACTGCTTTTCTACCGCTTCTCCCCCTTATCACGCCCCTATCAGGGCTTGGCGAAGCGTGCTATTAAGGATAGATTAACCAAGGTTAAAAAGGGGAAATTAAGTCATGAGCCGTATTGAAGCGATTTTTGGAGGCATTTTAGTCCTTGCCGTGGTTGCGGCAATTTCCTTCACCGCTTTGAGCAATGGCGGCTTTGGTGGCAAGCCCGGCACCCGGGTTATTGCTGGCGATATTCAAGGCAATTTGGCCGATGCTGATCAATCTGTATTTGCACTAGATAATGATAGCGCCCTTTGTGGTTGCTATGAGCGGGGTTTTGCAGTTTCTACCAATGGTTATGGGCTGCAATCGGTAGAATATCAGTCCGGCTTTTCCGCCTGCCGTCAAAGCCTAGGCAGACAAGGCGGCGAAGCTTGGAGCACCGGCTGGACCAAGGGCCAAGAGGGCAAACTATCTCAGCGCAGCTGTAAGTTTTACCTCAATTCCCTAAAGCTATCAAAATAAGCTAATACATTAAAGTATAAGGCTTGTTTCCTTATCGAAATGATTACTCCGAACGCAGTGGACGCTGCATTAAGGCGTTGATGATGACATCGACCCCAGCGCCTTTTTCGACGATATCGGCAACCCCCTGGCAGATCGGCATTTCCACCCCCTGACGGGCCGCAAGCTCTATAACCGCCACCGCAGAAGCGGCCCCTTCGGACACGGAATTGCGCTGATTGAGGATTTCCTGCGCCGTTTTGCCCTGACCAATTTCAAAGCCCAAAGACATATTGCGCGATTGGCGCGATGAGCAAGTCAAAATTAAATCACCAAGCCCTGAAAGCCCGGCCAGAGTGCCGGGGCTTGCCCCCATAGCCAGTCCGAGGCGTTGAAACTCCACAAATCCCCTTGCCATCAAGGCTGCTTTGGCGCTTTCCCCAAGGCCCCGCCCCTCAACAATGCCGCAGGCAATAGCAAGAACATTTTTGACCGCCCCGCCAAGCTCTGCGCCAATAATATCCGAAGACGCATAGGGGCGAAAACTGGCGCTTTGCAGGCTGGCAAGCCAGCGCCCCTGTAATTCCCGGTGCGGGCAGGCAAGGGTTACGGCGGTTGGTAGGCCTTTGGCCACATCACGGGCAAAGCTCGGGCCGGACAATACTGCGCCCAATGCTTCTGGCCATACCTCTTCCAGCACTTCATTCATCAGCTTCAAAGTGCCGCGTTCGACCCCTTTGCAGCACAGGGCTACCGGTATGGCCGCATGGTTTAAGGCATCAGCCAGAAGGGTTAAAATGCTTCGGGCCGATTGCGCCGGGGCGACAAATAACAGAGCTTCGCATCCGGCCATACCGGCCAGATCGGTTACAGCTTTCAGGCTGGCAGGCAGGCTTACCCCCGGCAGATAGACCATGTTTTCACGGGTCTCATTGACCGCATCAGCGACCTGAATATTGCGCGACCATAATAAAGTTTCATGGCCATTTTGCGCGCACAGGCTGGCAAGGGCCGTGCCCCAGCTACCGGCGCCAATCACTCCAATTTTCGCGAAAGGCTTTGCGCCTTGTACCAGATCTTTATCACTCACGCTTTTGGTCCTTTTCTGCCACCACCATGGCGCGGTCCTTCGGGATTATTGTCAAGAGGCCAGCGCGGGCGCGCCGCCAAAGCCATGGCTTGCTCTGCGGGCGGCACCGCATCAGCGCGGATCATCTCCAACCCCGCCCATGCGATCATGGCGCCATTGTCGGTGCAAAGTTTCGCGGGCGGAACGATTAAACGCCAATCATGAGTTTCGGCCATGGCCTGAAGAGTCGTTTTAACCGTCATATTGGCCGCGACACCACCAGCTATAACCAATTGGCGCGGGGCGTTTTGGCCCCCTAATAGAGCCTCACAAGCCGTCAGGGCGGCTTTGGTGCGGGCGGCAAGATGGTCAGCGGCGGCCTGTTGGAAAGAAGCGGCAATATCGGCCCTTAGCTGATGATTATCCCCCTCTTCCACACCCTGTTCCAGCAATAAACGAGTCGCCGTTTTGAGGCCTGAAAATGAAAAATCACACCCCTCGCGTTTATGCAAAGGGCGCGGCATGGCAAAGCGATCGGTCCGGCCAGTGTGAGCCAGAGCTTCAAGATTAGGACCGCCCGGCGATGGCAGGCCGAGCAATTGCGCAATTTTGTCAAAGGCCTCCCCGGCAGCATCATCAATCGTCGTACCAAGGCGACGAAAGCGGGTGGCACTTTCAACCCATAGCAATTGGGTATGGCCACCGGAGACCAGTAATACCAGAAATGGAAACGCAATATTTTCGACCATGCGAACGGTGAGAGCATGGGCGGCCAGATGATTGACAGGAATAAGCGGTATGGCGTGGGAAAGACTGATAGCCTTGGCAGTGGTCAGCCCGACCATGACCCCACCCACAAGACCAGGGCCTGCGGTCACCGCAATGGCATCAATATCGGCCATGGTGCATTTGGCCTCATCCAAAGCCTGCTCAATAATGCTGTCGACCCGTTCTACATGAGCCCGCGCAGCAATTTCCGGCACCACCCCACCATAATCCGCATGATCGGCAAATTGACTGTGAATAATATTGGCTAATATTGGTTCTTGTACCTCGCGGCCCATAGCGTCATCTTGAGCAGGCCCGCGAATAATTGCCGCAGCGGTTTCATCGCAACTCGTTTCGATACCGAGAAGGGTTAGAAATTCCTTATTCTTAGACCGGGCTGCGTTCATAGGCCCTGCCATACAGCAAGAGGGTTGTTTTTGCCAAGAGCGTCAGGGGCATCAAGGCCAGATCGCTCATGCAATCATCTCTGGCAATTGCCTTTCTGCTAAGGCGGCTCTATGCCAAACCCTATGACGGAATTGAAAAAAATCACGATTGCCAGCCGCGCTTCGCCGCTGGCCATGGTTCAGGCCCGGGCAGTGCGTTCAATGCTGGCTGAACTTGACGGACTTACAGCTTATGAAGCAGAGGCGCGCTATCCTATATTGTCCATGACATCATCAGGTGACAAGAATCTGGCTAGCTCGCTGGCGGAAGCTGGCGGCAAAGGGCTTTTTACCAAAGAGATTGAAGAAGCGGTTTTATCGGGCGCAGCAGACCTTGCGGTTCACTCCATGAAAGATATGCCCGCTGAACTACCCGAAGGACTTATTATTGGCGCAATACCCAAGCGTGAAAACCCCGCTGACAGCTTCATTTCGAAAATCGCCAAAACCATTCGCGAGCTTCCCAAAAAAGCTGTGGTCGGCACAGCCTCCGTTCGGCGACGGGCGCAATTGCTCCATCGCCGCCCGGATCTTGAAATCGTGCCTTTGCGCGGCAATGTCGGCACCAGATTGAAAAAACTGGCCAAAGGCGAGGTCGCCGCCACATTTCTAGCCGAGGCGGGGTTGCAGCGATTGGGGCTGGACCTCTTGAGCAGAACCGTTTTGGACCCGAAAGAGAATTTACCTGCCTTAGCACAAGGGGCTCTATGTCTGGAAATTCGCGGTGATGATATTGCGCTTAAATCCCGCCTTGAGGCCCTTACCTGCCGCGCCACATCTTTGGCCATCGCCCTTGAGCGCGGCCTTTTAGCCCGCCTTGATGGCTCCTGTCAGACGCCTATGGCAGGTCTTGCTCAGCTTGAAGGGGATGAGATTAGCTTTCGCGCTGAAATATTGAGCCTTGATGGTCGGGAACGCAAAGACATATCCAAAACCATTGCGGTCCCCGATGGGACCGATCTTGAGCAACAAATGAGCACACTGGCCGATCATGGGGCGGGTATGGCCGAAGAGCTTCTCGCCCAATTATCGCCAGCGCTGCGCGCTGCAATCGGTTTGAAATAATGGCGATGCCGGTACTCATCCTTCGCCCCCAGCCCGGCGCTGATGAGATGGCGGCACAGCTAACAAGAGAAGGTTTTGCGCCGGTTCTTGCGCCAATTTTTGAAATTTCAACGCTTGGCATCTCTTTGCCGCCACTTTCCGGTTTTTCTGCTTTAATTTTTACCTCGGCCAATGGGGTGCGCCAATTTGCCCAGCTAAGTAGTGCGCGGAATTTACCGGTTTTAGCCATTGGCCCACGCACAGCGCAAAGCGCCCGGGATGCAGGATTTATCGAGGTTCAGCATTTTGCAGGGGATCGCGCAAAGCTGATAACCGCCCTGCAAAGGGACGCTTCTTATTTACATTTGCATGGGAGCCATCAGGCCGGGGATTTATCTGCCGAAGCTGAAAAATCCGGTATCATTTGTCAGTCATTGGCGATTTATCGCTCGCAGGCAATCGACAGCTTACCAGCAGCCGCCTGTGACTTTCTACAAAAACCAGATGGTATCATTACCTTCTTTTCCGCCCGCGCCGCGCAAGTCTTTAATGCTTTGGCGAATAATCAGGGGCTTTTGGACCATACAAAGCGCTTTTATGCTGTTACAATCAGTTCATCTGTGGCGGATAATTTGAATCCCCGCCAATGGAAGGCTATTTCTAATGCAAGCACGCCAGATATGGCTGGTATTATATCTGCTTTAAGACATGTAAGCGAAAATAAGGTCTGACCTTAAGACCCGCCTGACAATAAGGCCCTTTGCCATGAGCGACCCAAAAGACAGTGACAAAAAAGAAAACACCATTGGCGATGGTGATGCGAATGAGAAGTTAGAGCCGGAAATTATTGAAAATGGCGATGAAAAGCCTGCGGTTGAAGAGCTACCCTCCTCGCCTGTTTCTGATAGTGAAAAATCACAAGACAAACCTGCCTTCCTGTCCACATCATTGTCGCCCAGTCGTCTGATTTATGCGCTTGCTGTTTTCTTATTCCTGATCTTTGCCCTCTTCATGCTGTGGCCCCGAGGCGAGAAGGCTGACAAAGATATAGCGGCAAGCTCGTCAGAAGATATTCAATTTACCGAAGAAGAAATTATCCCAGAAGAAAAAAGCACAGAAATTGTGCCAAGTGAAAATATGGCACAAAGCAATCAGATTGTCGGGGCAGATATTGAAACTTCCACCGGAACCAACACTGGACTAACCCAAACAACAGATCGCGCAAACCCACCTGCAACACCGGCCAGAGACATAGTCGAACAGCCTGCTATTATTGCTCCTGCTATTTCTGATAATGAAAAAAGTGCAGATACAGAGCGTTTGCAATTGCAACAGGAAGCAAAACTTCGTGCTGAAGAAAGATTGCGCCAACGGCAAAAAGAACGCGAAGCCCGCATCGCCGCCGCCACTAGCATCACTTCGGAAACAATAACAGATGATCAATCCCAATCCGCCGCACCCTCAAAAGTGATTATCAAAGACGCCATCTCCCCATCGACCAGCAGCAAAATAACCGCCGCCCCAGAACAAAGCGCAGATGATAAAATCAATAACAGCATTGTCGATGATATCAATATTGATGCCTTGCGCGCGCAATTACGTGCAGAAATACTCGCTGAAGCAGAAGCTGAACGCTTACAGGAACAACAACGTTTGCGCGAAGCACAGAAGAAAATTGCAGAGCTGGAAACAAAATTACACAAAATTGAAAATAGCGCTCAACAACAGGCAAGCCGCGCTGTGGCTTTGAGCCTAGCTCTTGATCGATTGGAAGATAAGGTTTCCAGTGGCGAGCCTTATGAAGAAGAATTGCAAGTTTTTAAGCAGCTTGCGCTTTCAACTTATGACACGACCACCCTTGAGGCTTTGGCGGCCTCTGGCGTTACGGATTTGCACAGCCTACAACAGGATTATGCAGGCTTTGCCCGGGAAGCTTTATCAGAAATTCGCCGCGATCAAGCCAAGGGGTTTTTGGGCGGTCTTAATGCCAGCCTCTCCAATATGTTCAGCCTTCGCCGCATTGGCGATGTCTCCGGCGACACACCATCTGCCATCATTGCTCGCGCTGAAATGCGCCTTGGAGAAGGGGACCTTGAAACGGCGCTGAATGAATTGCGAAAGCTACCCGCCCCTGCCAAGGAGGCGATGGCTATATGGCGGGTAAGAGCAGAAGAGCGCCTTAGCGCAGAACAAAATATAGACCGATTGAAAAACCGCCTATTGCGCGATGTACAATAATTTTAAGAGCTTAAAAAACAAAGGCAACGGCTCCCATGATTAGAATTTTGATGTTTTTACTAGCGCTTGTGGTTGCCGCCGCCCTCATCACGCTTATTTCCAATATGTCCGGCTATGTGGAGGGCCGTGCCTTTGGATTTGAAATTTACTGGCCAGTCAGCGTTGTTGTTGGCATGGTTTTAATTGGAGCCATGGGGCTAATAGGCCTTACAATTTTTGCCAAGGACCTTGCGGCCCTGCCGGAAAAATTACGCCGCAAGCGCGCTGATATGCGCCGGGAGAAAGGACTTGTGGCTTTAACTCGCGGTCTTGAAGCGGTTGCCGCCGGGGATCCCGGCGATGCCCAGCGCCATGCCCGCACGGCAAAAGCCATGTTGGAAGACCCGAACCTGACACGATTGCTGACAGCGCAAGCAGCCGCTTTGGCGGGGGAAGAAGCCGAAGCCACACAAGCCTTTTCTGCCATGTTGGAAGCGCCCGAAACCGAATTTCTCGGCCTGCGCGGCCTATATGCGCAAGCTCTGGCCAAAGGCGACATGCAGGCGGCCAAAGATTATGCGGAGCGCGCTTTTCGTCTGCGCCCGGGCGCCAAATGGGCCTTTGATTCTGTCTATCAGCTAAGTGTTGAGCGCGCCGCTTGGGGCGATGCCCGCGAAGCGATTAAATCTGCAGCTCGCCATGGCATTGCCGCTGACGATGTTGCGCGGCGGCGACAGGCCGTGTTACTCACCGCCAGTGCCTATACGGCCCATGACAGCGATGATGATGTAACGGCGCTTACAGAAGCTGAGGCCGCCTTGAAATTGGAGCCCGCCTTTACCCCTGCGGCCACACTCGCGGCACAATTACTTCACCAACGCGGCAAAGACGGCAAAGCCATGAAACTGATCGAAACCGCCTGGGAGAAATCTCCGCACCCGGCTCTTGCCAAAGCGGCATCGCGCATTCTGGAGGATAATGATCTGGCAGCACGCCGCAAAAAACTTCGCAGGCTGGCGGGGCTTAACCCACATCATAAAGAATCAAAATTTTTACTGGCTGCGCAATTTATTGAAGAAGAAGAATGGCAACAGGCGCGCGAGATTATTGAGCCCATGCTGGAAGAAAATTCCAATGCGCGCATGCTTCAGGCCATGGCCGAAATCATGAAAAATCTCTATGGGGAAGCCAAGGCCGCGCCATGGCTAGTTAAAGCAGCCACTGCCCCACAAGATCATATTCTTGGTGCTGATGGCGCGTTTCATATCACCACAGCAGGCTGGCAAAGATTGCTGGAAGAATATGGCGAGCACCAGCGTCTTTCCCCACCCCCCATTGAAGAGCTATCAACCGGGATTGATCGCACGGAAATATTGCGCCTGACCGCACCGCCTGAAGAGGTGGTGCCGGGGCCGGAAAAGCTTGTGCCTGCAAATGAACCCGCGCCGCAAGATGATGGCCATGGGCCAGAACCTTCCTTGTCTGCTGTTACGCCTGAGACGCCAGCGCGAGAAGAAGAACCGGCGCAAGAAAAACCCGGTGACGCGATAGCGCCACCAGCAGATTTTGTGGTGCCGGAAAAAGACGAAGCCTAGCTCTAGGGGCGTGGTGAAATGCGCGATAGCAATCCGCTGGCGGTATTTTGATCAAGCTTCATGCGGAACTGGATATAAGCCCCTTGCTCGCGATATTCTGCAGCGGCAAAATCTTCATCCTCAAAGCCTGACATATTATAGCCAAGCGATATCCAGACATTATCCGCAGGCGTAAAGCCAATGGACGGCCCATAGGCATAATCTACCGTCTTGCCATTTTCTGACCATAGGCCTGAAGCATGCATGCCGACATCAATGCGCGGGGTAATGTCAAAACGCGCTTCTGTACCCAGCAAATGGGTAAAGCCATCAAAGCTGGCCCCATCAAAATCAATTTGCACATATTTAAGGCCATGATGGACAGCCAGTTCAAGGCGCTCATTGACATCAAAATTGGCGGCCAGATTACTGATAAGGCGGCTGGTTTCAACACCGGCAATATCGCGA
>WFQB01000242.1 GCA_015487305.1 Parvularculaceae bacterium
GGCACTGCGAATAACCCGCCCCGCCTCATCCAGCGCCAATATATAGCCACGCTCCAACACGCCTTGATAGGAATAGGATTGTAATAGCGCCCCAAGATGCGAAAGCTTTGCATCTTGCTGTTGCAGATTGCGTTTTATGGCATTGCTATTGCGTGCTGAAAGCGCGTCAAGATTCTGGTTCTGGCGCGCCATTTCCCGGCGCAAAGATTCCGGCGACAGGCGCAAACCAGCCAGCCGATCCGAGCGCCGTTCAATCAGGCGCTTCAAGCCGCGCTTTAAATCCATGCTGGCCCGGTCAAGCCGCTGGCTTGGCTCGTCAAGCAGGCGCGCCGGCGTGCCAAGGCCACGCCCCGCTGCCATCAGCGAAAGCCGCGCCGTTTCAAATTGCCGCGTTGCGACCCGCGCAATCCGGTGGGTTTTATTGGCAAGCTCCGTTAGCAATTCACTGCGCACGGGCACAGCCATTTCCGCCGCCGCGCTCGGTGTTGGCGCGCGCCGATCCGCAACAAAATCGATCAAAGTGGTGTCGGTCTCATGGCCCACCGCCGAGATGAGCGGAATGTCACTAGCCGCCGCCGCTCGCGCCAAAGCCTCATCATTAAAGCACCATAAATCTTCCAAAGAGCCGCCACCGCGGGCGACAATAATCACATCGGGCCTTGGCACCGGACCATCCAAAGACAAAGCGTTAAAGCCTTCAATCCCGGCAATCACTTGCGCGGCCGCTTTTTCCCCTTGCACGAGACTAGGCCATACCAGCACATGGCTGGCAAAACGCTCGCGCAGGCGATGCAATATATCGCGAATGACAGCCCCCGAAGGCGAGGTCACAACGCCAATAACTTTGGGCAAAAAGGGCAGGGGCTGTTTGCGCGCTTCATCAAACAGGCCTTCAGCGGCAAGTCTCTTCTTGCGCTCTTCAAACAAGGCCATCAGCGCCCCTGCGCCCGCAGGCTCCAACGCTTCGATAATGATCTGATATTTGGATTGCCCGGGAAAAGTTGTCAGGCGGCCCGTGGCAATCACTTCAAGCCCCTGTTCGGGTTTAACCTTAAGGCGTGCAGCCTGCCCCTTCCAGACAACACCGGAAAGCGAAGCGCGCTCGTCTTTGAGATCAAGATAGACATGGCCGGACGCAGCAATAACCACACGGCCCAATTCCCCGCGAATACGCACATGGGCAAATTCCCCCTCAATCAGGCGCTTTACCTGACCGGAAATTTCCGAGACGGAATATTCCTTCAAATTTGAACCTTTTAAATTTGAACCTGTGCTTTTTGGTGGGATCATTCTTTGTCTTTTTCCAAATCTATGGATTGGCCCTCACGCTCCAATTCGCGCATTTTTTCCAACATCTCCCTTTCCATACGAGTTTTGTCAGACAGGGTCCAGCTTGGCTCCATAGTGTCGGTGATATAGTTTGGGGCCAGCATTTCTGCACCCATCATATCAATTTGGGTTTGTTCCTCGACCCCACGACTGATTTCTTTCAAGGCGGCAATGCCTTTGGCGTCTTTGATATTTTCAGCCTGACCACGACCCAAAATCGCTTCAGAGGTGGTCGGCTGAGCATGGCGCGAGCCCGGCACTTGTTTGCGATCTCCCGCCGGACCCATTTGCGGATTGGAGCGGGTGGCCACCCCGCCGCGCTGCAGGCTGTCAATCACCTCGGACCAATCCTCATTGCCCGGCTGCCAGCCAGAGCGGATTTCCGGGCGTCCGGCGCATTCCTGAACCTTGTCATCATTGTCAAAAACATCCGGACAAAAAATGGCAGTAACGCCGGAAGAACCACCAGCACTGGCCTGCGGTAAGTTAACCGCAGGCAAAGAGCGCTGTTTGTAAAGAGCGTCGATTTCCGGACCGGAAAGGCCCGCATAAGGATCATCGGGATTGGCGGGCGGTGCATTGGCGATAGGGGGCAGATCCGGCTCGCCCTCTATGTCCGCCACCGCCTCTTCTGTTTCCTCTTCTTCTTGCTCAGGCAAAATATCCACCCGCTCGGCGGTGATGGCAAAAGGATCAGGCTCCTGCTCGGCCAGTTCTTCAATCGGCGGCTCTTCTATTTCCTCTTCAATAAAGGGGGCATCTTCCGGCGGCATGGTCTCGGCCAATTCCACCTGTTCGGAAATAGGCTCCCCAATAAGCGCCTCACTGGGAGCGTCCTCAACCACAATCTCTTCAATGGGCTCTTCGATAATCTCTTCAAGGGGCGCTTCTTCTACCGGCACTATTTCTGCCAGCGGAATTTCCTCAATCAGCAATTCCTCCACCGTAATATCCTCAACCGGTGGCTCTTCTTGCGGGAGAGGCTCGGCAATGGGTAATTCCTCAATCGGCGCTTCTTCAATCAAAGGCTCTGGCGGGGTTTCCGGCTGGGGCGGCTCGAATATTTCTTCTTCGGGTTTTAACTCCGGAATTTTAATAGGCTCCGGCTCGGGCTCAGGTTCCGGTTCTGGGAGAGGCTCCGGTTTGGTCCTATCAATTCGTAATTGGCGCTTAGGCGGCGGGGTTGGTTCGGGCGCGTTTAAGGCCGCAAAATCTTCGGCTGAAACCACTTCCACGGGCAGGGGGTTGCGCATATTGGGCAGGGCAAAGCCGATTTTCAATTCCATGGTCATGGCCAAGACGGAAAATAGCGCCAGATTAACTGCCAAAGCCCCGCCCCACGCAAAAAACTTCTGCTTGCGTGTTCGGGGCCAGTTCTTGCCCTTAAAAAAATCTCGCATTCCCACCATTGAAAAGACCTTCGCTGAACGCTTAAAAGCTGTCATGTGACAATTTGGTGAGATGAAAGGGCATGAATTTGTGCGTGTTTTGGTTGTAGGCGGCGGTGGCCGTGAACATGCCCTTATTTGGGCGCTAGGCAAAAGCCCCGTGGTGGAGAAGATTTACGCCGCCCCGGGCAATGACGCCATGGGGGAGATGGCTGAAATAGTGGACATTGCCGACAAGGATGTGCCTGCTTTGGTGGATTTTGCCGCAAAAAACGCCATTTCCCTAGTGGTGTGCGGGCCGGAAGTGCCTTTGGCGCTGGGGCTGGCCGATCAGCTAAGCGCCAGAAATATCCCCTGTTTTGGCCCCAGCAAGGCGGCAGCGCAGCTCGAAGCCTCCAAGGGCTTCCTCAAGGATTTATGCGCCAAATATAACATCCCCACCGCCCGCTATGGGCGCTTTACCGAACCCGCCCCCGCCAAAGCGTTTCTTGCCACGATGAGCGCGCCTTTTGTGATTAAGGCTGACGGCTTGGCGGCAGGCAAAGGCGTGGTCATTGCCGAGACCCGAAAACAAGCCGAAGCGGCAATAGAAGAGATGCTATCAGGGCAATTTGGTGCGGCCAGCGCCGAGATTGTCATCGAAGAATTTCTTCATGGCGAAGAGGCGAGCTTTTTTGCCCTCACCGATGGGGAGGTGATCCTGCCAATGGTGGCGGCGCAGGCCCATAAGCGCGCCTTTGATGGCGATAAGGGCCCGAATACGGGCGGCATGGGGGCCTATTCGCCCGCCCCGGTTTTCACCGGAGAAATTTATGCCCGCACCATGGAGGAGATTATAGAACCAACGGTACAGGCCATGGGCGAGGAAGGCATGCCCTATCGGGGGGTTTTATATGCGGGGCTGATGATTTGCGCGGACGGCCCCAAGCTGATTGAATATAATGTGCGCTTTGGGGACCCGGAATGTCAGATATTGATGCGCCGCCTGCAAAGCGATATAGCGCCAGTGCTGATGGCCTGTGCCACCGGAAAACTGGCGGGCCATCGGCTCGACTGGTCGGGGCGCAGTGCCGCGCTTATTGTCATGGCCGCCAAGGGCTATCCCGGCGCTTATGAAAAGAATAGTGTGATTAAAGGCCTTGAAAAGGCAGATGCCTTGGAGGGGGTTGAGATTTTTCATGCGGGCACAAAGCGCGACGGCGAAAAATGGCTGGCCAATGGCGGGCGAGTGTTGAATATTACGGCGCTGGCCGATACTGGCCCCGAAGCGCTGGATCGCGCTTACAAAGCGGTGGCAGAAATTGAGTGGCCGGAAGGTTTTTACAGAAGCGACATTGGCTGGCGCTTACGAGAATGGATGAAGTGATGAGTGAGAATTACAAAATTGCAGCGCTGTATAAATTTGTAACCATTGAGGATTGCGCGATTTTGCGCTCCCATTTGACGGCGGCCTGCGAGACCCATGGGGTCCATGGCACTTTATTGCTGGCGCAAGAGGGCATTAACGGCACGATTGCAGCACGCCCTGCGGGCTTGGACAAGTTTCTGGATATATTGCGCGCCGACCCACGCTTTGCGGATATTGAGATTAAATATTCCTATGCCAGCGAGCAGCCCTTTTTGCGTATGAAAGTGCGTTTAAAGCAGGAGATTGTAACTTTGCGCGCCCCCGAGGCTGACCCCAATGTGGTGGTTGGCCAATATGTAGAGCCGCAGGATTGGAATGATCTCATCAAAAACAGCAATATGCTGGTGATAGATACGCGCAATGATTATGAATATAAAATTGGCACATTTGAAAACGCCATTGACCCCGAAACCGCAAGCTTTACCGAGTTCAAGAAATTTGTGGACGGGTTGAAATCAAAATATCCCGAAGGCGAGCGCCCGCCAATTGCCATGTTCTGCACCGGTGGTATTCGCTGCGAAAAAGCCAGCGCCTATATGATCGAGCATGGCTTTGACGAGGTTTATCATTTGAAAGGCGGGATATTGAAATATCTCGAAGTGATGCCGGAAGAAGAAAGCCTGTGGCATGGGGAATGTTTTGTGTTCGACAATCGCGTCGCGGTCAAACACGGGCTGGAAGAGGGCACACACACATTATGTTTTGCCTGCCGTATGCCGTTAAGCCCGGAAGACCGCCAATCGAAAGATTTTAAAGAAGGCGTGTCCTGCCCCCATTGCATCAAAACCCATGACGAGGAATTGCGCGCCCGCCACGCCGAGCGCCACCGTCAGGTGCAGCTTGCCAAAAAAAGAGGCGAAGCCCATCTGGGCGCCGCCGCCAGAAAGGCCCTGCGGGGGAAGTAGGGTTTGGATAGTAAGTCGTCATCCCATGCGCGATGCGGCACAAAGTGACGCTTCGCAGACACGGGATCCATCTCCGATTCTTACATTCTCGATGACTGGGTTGTTCTTGTGGTGAAATCTCAAATCGAACATCCCTACAAGCTTATCTTTTCTTTCCGGGATGACTATAGACACTTCCCGCTCCCTTACCTCACAAATCCCCCATCTGGTCCTTGGGCCAACGCCCATGAAACCATAACCAGTCGCCGGGCTTTTCGCGGATGATCTCCCCTAATACATCATTCATTTTCAAAGTGGCGTCATAGACATCCTTGTTAATGTCGCCAGTATCCTGCGGAATAATCGGTTCACGGATAATCACCCGAAAGCGCGCCCCGTCAAGGCGGCGAATAGCCACGGGCACAAGGGGGAGCTTATATTTCAGCGCCATGCGGGTGGCGGCAACGGCGGTCATGGCCTCTTTGCCCATAAAGGGAATCGGCTCGCCAGTATTTAATTTCTGATCCTGCATGGTCAAAATCGAATAGCCCTTGACCAGAATACGAATAAGCGAGCGCCCGCCCTGCTTGCCTTTGGGCAATTGCACCCGCGACATGGTCGAAGCGCGCCTTGCGATTACCAGCTTATCGGTAAGCGGATTATTCATAGGCCGATAAATAAAGCCATTGCGTACACCAGCGCGATATAAAAGTGGCGACATCAATTCCCAATTGGCAAAATGGCCGGAAAAATAAATTGCCTGTGTTTCATCGCGCACCAGTTTTTCGAGAATCTCCGCGCCTTCAAGCTCAAAGCGATCATCTTCAAACGGTTTAAACTGATCGAGCATGGAA
>WFQB01000243.1 GCA_015487305.1 Parvularculaceae bacterium
CAACAGATTATAGATCGGCTAAAACTTGGCCCCCATGATTTGCCGGAACTCGTCAACGCCATTTATCACGATACCCCCAAAGCCTTACACGGGGCCGCTAGCCTTAATGTCATCGCCCATTTAGAACCGCTCATTGAGCGCGGCTCTGTAGCGCGACATTCCGGGCGTTATCAAATTTGTGGCTGAGTATGCATTCAAATGTTTTGGCAGTAGAGGTCAAAGTCTTAGGCTCCAGACTCAATCAGGTCCAGAATGTTATGATGGTTGCGATTGCGATGGCTGAGAAGAAGTTTCTGGCGAGTTTGTCGTAGCGCGTTGCGATACGTCGCCAGTCTTTCAGCCGACAGAAAGCATTCTCGACCAGGTGGCGGTCCTTGTATCGGGTCTTGTCATAAACGATTTTCCTTCTGCGGTTCGAGCGTCCTGGAATAACCGGTACAGTCCCGGCCTTGCGCAAAGAGCGCCGTAGCGCATTGGCGTCATACCCTTTGTCACCGAGCAGGTACCTTGCCCCTTTCAGATTGGCGAGCAGGTGCTGCGACGCCTTTATATCGGACACATTGCCCGGTGTTAGGACAAGTGCAAAGGGCCGCCCGATCACGTCTGTAAGCGCATGGATCTTAGTCGTCTGACCGCCTCGGGATGGGCCAATGGCCTGATTTTTCGCCCCCCTTTTCCGCCATGCGCACAGCGATGGGCTTTGACATAAGTGCTGTCGATGGCAGTGCTTTTGGTCACTGCACCCGAAGCCGCCAGGGCGTCCACCAGATCAGCCCAGAAGCGCTTGCGTGACCAGCGATTGAAGCGATTGTAGATCGTCGTCGCCGGGCCATACTCGGCCGGGCAATCAACCCAGCGGCAGCCGCTTTTCAAGACGTGAATAATGCCAGAGATGACCCGGCGATCATCAACCCGGCGTGCACCAGGTTGCTTGCGGGGCAAATACGGACCAATCACCGCCCATTGCCGATCCGATAACCAAAACAAGTGTGACATGAGACCTCCATAGAATGAATAGCCACACGAATCATGATTTGCTACACAACATCAAGAGATTGATTGGGTTTGGAGCCTAGGAACATTGCTGTTATCCACCATCGTTCTTGCCGCCTGTGCTTCTGTCGATCAAAGCAACACGACGCAGTCAAAACGACTTGCCATGCTTCAAGACAAGTATAATTCCTGCGAGACAGCCCTGCTGTTTACTTATGACATACCCGAAACACAGTCGATAACCCCGGCCATGCGCCTTAGCGCGGTTCAGCAGTTAAACTTTAATTCGGTGACCCCAAAAGCCGGAAGCAGCTGCTCCAATCCGCAAATCAGCGCCTTTACTGTTGATTATGGAGACGGAAGAACCAGTCCGTTTTACGCAAGATATATGAGCATAACCGAAGCAAAAATGGATACTGGCATTAAATGCCGCAGGGAATATACAAGGACTTTTTCGACGGCCAGTCCCCGCCCTGCAGACAATAATATCAGGCAACACCCTTCAGGTTATAAATGCATCCCAAAAGGATAAAGGGGCGCTTTTACATCTTGCACCTAAAACACCGCGCTATGCCATCGGTTAAAAAAGTTAGCCTTGCTCTTTTTGTGACTGCGCTTGCCATTACCGCTTGCGTTTCGGCGGAACAACAAGATGCCAATCGGTTGAAGATATTTACCGACCTGCAAGGCAAACATAATAGCTGTGAAAGCGCGAAACTTCTCACCTATGAAGTGGCATCACAACAGGATATTACTCCGGCCATGCAGATCACAGCTATCCAACAGCTTAATTTCAATGTGGTCATGCCGGGTTCTGCAAACCCATGCCCTAATTCGCAAATCCAAGCCTATCATGTGGGCTATGGGGATAGAAATAACACGATTACCATGATCGGGCCTTTTTATGCGAGACACATGACCCTCACCGCAGCCAGGCAAGACCCTGATATTTTTTGCCGCACCATTTTCAGACAAATCTATCAGCCGCCCGTACGGCAAGGCGGCGCGGGACGGGTTATGAGTTTTCCCGCAGGCTATCTATGCACACCGAAAAAATGAAGCCAACGAGCTGTATCTGTTCTCAAAAGTAGACATTTTACTGATGAATAGAGTATCATGTCTTAGCACAGACAATCGAAAGGCCAGCGCCATGAAAACCGCAATCGCTCTAAGCCTGATCGCCACCACAGCTTTCCTCTCAGCTTGCGCCACGCAAGACCAGCAGGAAGCCTATGAGCTGAAACAGTTTTCCAAATTTCAGGCCCAGCATAATTCCTGCAAGCGCGCCCTCTTGATCACTCATGATGTCAATTTGCAAAGCGAAATCACGACAGAGCGGCGCTATGCGGCCTTTTCGGAAATAAATTTCGATATTGTTATGCCGGAAGAAGAAAGCGGCTGCAGCAATCCACAAATATCGCGTTATATGGTGGGCTATAAAGGCGCCGATGGTACAGCCAAAAAACTTGGCCCCTTTTATGTCCGCGACATGCCTCTCGCCACTGCGCAAAATGATTCGGATATTTATTGCCGCAAAACCTATGCCAAAACCTATCAGCCTCCCGTCAGGCCGGATCAAAAAGACAATATGCGGCGTGTTGCAACGGGCTATCAATGCACCCCGAAATCACAAATGAAAAACCCTTAGCTTGGATCCAAAGAGTCACCGCGCTTTCATCTTTAAAATTTATCGCGGTAATATTATTTAGTCCGGGCTTGCCTGCTTTAGGCCGAAGCGCCGTCCGGGCTTGCCTGCTTTAGGCCGAAGCGCCGTCCGGGCTTTGCCTGCTTTAGGCCGGACTGCCGTCCGGGCTTTGCCTGCTTTAGGCCGGACTGCCGTCCGGCCGGGGCCTCCAAAGCACGGGAATATAAATCAAACAATAAAGGGCAAAACTGGCGCTCCAAAAAACTGCCGAAATGCTAATCCACAAAATTGTTTGTTCCGGCCAGAAAAGTGGGCCAAATATACGGGCCAAAGCTGCGCCCTGCATCAAAAGAAAACCAAGAATTGTTGCCCAACCAGCTTTCAGCGCGCGCCCCGTATGACCAAGCGACACCCGGCACATCATCCCCAAAGTCATAGTGCCAATGGCGCCCACGGTCAGGGCATGAAAGGCCAGAGAAAAGGCAACAAGCCCAAGAGCGGCCAGCCCCATGAACCACAGACCCAAAATCACCCAGAGATAGCCAAGATGCAGCACCCAGACCATGGGATCGTTGAGTATTCTGCGCGTGTGATAATGGCGCAGGCGCAGCAGATGAATAATCACTGCGATAAAGGCCGCACCCGCCAGCGCTATGCCTTGCTGGCCTTGAAAGACCAAAGCCAGCATCACCAGCAATAAAGACACAAGCGCTGCAATATCAAGCCGCCCTTGCGGGGTCTGATGGGCCTCCTCCCCCCGTCGGCGCAAGGCCGCCACCGTAAAGGCCGGAACAACCCGCCCGCCAATCAGCGAAATCATGGTAATGATGATGAGCACGGCGATATAAAGCGGCAGGCGCGAAGAGGTCATGAAAAACGCCATGTTGCACAAGAATAAAATGCTCAGCAATAATAGAAAAATGAAATTGCGCTTATTGCGCGCCCGCAATAGTGGCACTGACAGACTAATTGCCAGCGCCGGAATGAAACTGCCCTCAATCAAAATTATAATGTACGGCGATAACCCCAGATCGAAATTCATCACCACCCGTCCGGCAAGCCATAACAAACAAAGCGCCAAGAGATGTAATTGCCGCACGGGCGCACTGGCCGTCCAATTGGCAATGGCGGTGAGCAAAAAACCGGCAATGATGGCCATGGCAAAGCCATAAATCATTTCATGAGCATGCCAGGAAACCGGGTCCAACATGAAAGAAGGCGGCGTCACAGCCCCCACATAAAACCCGCCCCAAATCAAAATGCTGACGGCAGAAAACAGCGCGCCCAAGGCAAAAAACGGGCGAAAGCCGCGAC
This sequence comes from Parvularculaceae bacterium, assembly GCA_015487305.1. Taxonomy (GTDB): domain Bacteria; phylum Pseudomonadota; class Alphaproteobacteria; order Caulobacterales; family Parvularculaceae; genus S012-90. The sequence goes on from WFQB01000243.1 coordinate 3,953, forward strand.
CGAGAAATGGGTGTTGGAAAAAGGATTGTTTTTGCGAAGCCATGAGCCCCGTTTAAACAAGCCCCCCACGCTAATGCAAGCACCAAGGTCAGAGCCCCCGCTTGATTGTGAGGGGGCCCCAACTTCTGTGCATGATGAGACTAACAGCTTGGTGTCAGAGCCCCCGCTTGATTGTGAGGGGGCCCCAACAAGCACTTGACAAACTCCAAAATATTCATAGTCAGAGCCCCCGCTTGATTGTGAGGGGGCCCCAACGGATTCAAATTATATTCGCTGGCGACCAGCAGTCAGAGCCCCCGCTTGATTGTGAGGGGGCCCCAACG
>WFQB01000244.1 GCA_015487305.1 Parvularculaceae bacterium
GTGCCAGTGCTGGAGGCTTTTGGCTCCACCGATAAAAAACTGCAATCGGCGCTGACAGCCATACGCGAACATTTCCCCGACCGGCGGGTGATTTTAATTTTCGAGCCAAGCACTTTTGGCTGGCGCAATCGCCCGACCGAGCATTGGTATGCCAAAGAAAGCTTTGCAGAGGCCGATGATGTGATTGTCACCTGGCTTTCAGGCTTTGCCGAGCAAGATGATACGCATCTCGGTTATGAAGAAGTGGTGGCCAAAGTGCGCGATAGCGGGGCAAAAACTCTGGCCATGGATGACCCTGAAACGGTGATGGCATGGCTGCGCGAAACCTGTACGGGCGATGAGGTTATCCTATTGTCATCCTCGCGCACGCTGATGGGGCTAACGGCAAAAATCCCTGACTGGGTCCATCAATCTTTTTCTTTATCGGCCCCTTTGTCGAATTGAAGGGTATCACTCTCAACTTTTGCCCCATCAAGCAGGGCATCAAGATTATTCTGATCTGCCTTGCTTTTACGACGCACAGATTTGCTCTCACCAAATTTCGCCCGATTGGCCTCCGCCAGACGCGCCTCTTCAGCCCGCTTTTTATTTTTGCGGGCGGTGCGAAGATTGATGATTTTAGCCATTTGAGATTAGGGAGGGACTAATGCGCCTGACCGCCGCTATCAACCATGTCCTCTACGGTTTCAGAAGCATTAATGGCATCGCCAATAAAATCATTGGCATCACTTGCCGCTTCAGCCATATCGTCGCCATGGCCTTCGGCTTCAGCGGTTTCTACAGGTTCTACAGGCGCTGGCTCTGGGAAGGGTAGCGGGTTGTCAGACAAAGTAGCAAGATAGGCCAGAATGTCGGCGCGCTGTTCCGGCTTAGAGAATTTCTGGGCCATGGTCGTGCCGGGCATAAATTCTTGTGAATTTTTCAGCAAAGCGTCCATTTTCTCATAGGTCCAAACGCCGCCAGCCTGTTTCATCGCCGTTGTATAACCAAAGCCGGGCACAGAGCCAATTTCGCGCCCTATCACCCCATAAAGATGGGGACCAGTGCCGTCAGCGCCGCCCTTGTCGAGGGTGTGGCAGCCAGTGCAGATGATAGCGCGGCTCTGGCCTTTTTTGGCCGAGGCTTCCGCCAGCAATGTGCCCAGATCTTTTTCGACTTTCGGCGTCTTGGCCGGTCCGCCAGCAACGGCAACAGCCACCGGATAGCCTTTGAAGCCAAAAGGATTATCAGGGTCGGTGTGATCTTCCCCCTTATAATGAATTTCATGGCCTTCGCCGGTGACGAATGTGTCGATGAGGATCGGAATCCCGAAAAACAGCAAAAGGGTAACCAGAACAGCAGCAGCGACTTTGGTGCTAAAAAGCGGATCTTTCATGTCTCGAAATCTCTGTTTTTCGTGTTTTTAAGATGCCCAAAAGGGCCATTTTCCGGTTCTTAGCGGCCTTCCCCCCTATTGTCCATGCTTGGCCTTGTGCCAATGGCATAATTTCGGCATTGGAGGGTGGCAAAAGCGCCGTCTTTGCCTCTATTTGGGAAACTGGAAGGTGAGGGCGCGGCTTAAGGATTTTTTACGAGGGGAGCCGAAATGGCCAAAGCGAAAATAGCCTTTCAGGGGGAGAGCGGGGCCAATTCCGAGGTCGCCTGCCGCCGCTATGCGCCGGATTTTGAGCCTTTGCCCTGCAATAGTTTCGAGCTTGTTTTTGCTGCCGTGCGCGATGGCGAGGCCGAGCGGGCGATGATTCCGGTGGAAAATTCGGTCGCCGGGCGGGTTTCCGACATCCATCATTTGCTGCCCAAGGCAGGGCTCGCCATCAGGGCGGAATATTTCCTGCGGGTCTATCACCAGCTTTTATGCATTAAAGGCGCAGACCCAAAGGGCCTGAAAATCGTCCGCTCGCACCCCATGGCGCTCAGCCAGTGCCGCGACGAGATTGAACGCCGGGGGCTATTGCCGCAAATGGCCGCCGATACCGCAGGGGCAGCGCGGGAATTGGCGGATAAGCCGGAAGAGCATATCGGGGTTATTGCCCCGGAACTGGCGGCAGAACTTTACGGGCTTGAAATTGCCGCCCGCGACATTGAAGACGCCAATCACAACACCACCAGATTTTTGGAAATGGTGCGCGAGGATAAGGCTGTCATCCCCCCTTGCGACAATGGCCCGTTTCTTACCAGCTTCGTGTTTCAGGTGCGCAATATTCCGGCGGCTTTGTTCAAGGCGCTTGGCGGCTTTGCCACTAATGGGGTCAATATGACCAAGCTGGAAAGCTATCAGCAGGACGGGGTTTTTAACGCCACCGTATTTTACGGTGACATAGAAGGCCACCCTGACGAGCCTAATGTGCAATTAGCGCTCGAAGAATTACAGTTTTTCTCCGCCAGCTTCAAAATCCTCGGCGTCTATAAGGCCGACCCCTATCGGCAAAAAAAGGACAGGGTGATTTAGGGGATCAAAACATAGCTTGTCGAACGCCCACCGCCTTGTTCTTTCACAAGAACGCCTTGTTTGAGCAAATCATTGATGTCGCGCAAGGCCGTGTCCTGTGAGCATTTATTTATCTTCGCCCATTTGGAGGAGGTAAGTTTACCCTCAAAACCATCGAGAAGATGGTTGAGGATTTTACCTTGTCTGTCGTTGAAGGGGCGATGTCTGTGAGCTTCCCAGAAGCGGGCCTTTCGCAATGTTTTGCCAAGAATAATTTCAGCGCCATCAATAGCGCGGTCAAGACAACCCAAATACCAAAGCAGCCATTCGCTTATATCGAGCCCGCCTTTTTGCGTGTTTTCGAGGATATCGTAATAGTCCTCTCGCTCATGGCGAATTTGACTGGACATGCTGTAAAAGCGCTCAGGGCTTTGTTCTGAAAGCGCGAGTGATTGGTCAGAGATGGCGCGAGCGATGCGGCCATTGCCATCATCAAAGGGGTGAATGGTGATAAACCAAAGATGCGCCATGGCGGACTTCAAAACCAGATCATGGTCAGCCCTTCCATTATACCATCGCAAAAACTCTATCATTTCCTTTTGCAAATGTTTTGCCGGGGGGGCTTGGAAATGGACATGCTCGCGACCAACGGGTCCGGAGACAACCTGCATCGGGCCATCTTTATCTGTTCGCCACCCACCGACCGTAATTTTTCGCATGCCGCTTTTGCCAGTTGGAAACAAAGCGGCGTGCCAGACAAAAAGGCGCTTTGCGTCAAGGGGGCGATTATAATTTTGGGTGGCGTCGAGCATCATTTCCACAATGCCATCCACATGATGGTCGGAGATTGTAAGTCCGGCAATATCCATGCCCAATCGGCGAGCGACGGAAGAGCGGACCTGCGCCTTGTCGAGAATTTCGCCCTCTATCTCGCTTGATTTTAAAACGTCTTCGGTAAGGGTTTGCAAAACCGCCTCATTGCGTAGGGAAAACCCCAACGCCTCCATGCGACCCTGCAAGCGGCCCTGATGATGACGCGCGCAAGCGAGACGATCTGCTATGGGTTTATCGTCCCAATGAAGGTTCGGCCAATCCTTATTTTCATAGATATACATATTATTCACCGCATTATTTGCGGCGAATATAGCCTCTATTCAGCGCAAAAGCAAGGATATTCACCGCAGAATATGCGGTGAATAGAGGGTTTAATCGCCGCAAATAGGTGATTTAGGCCCTAATCCGCGCACCAATGCCGGATCATGTGACCGGCGAGGGAAAAGGCAGGTGGCAGGAAAAACTGACTGTTTTGCCCTGCGGCCAGAAGTTTTTTCACTTCCCCGCGCGCCAGCCATTTGGCGTCTTCCAGTTCGTCCTTGTCGATTGTGAGATCACGGGTTGCGGCGGTGGCAGTAAAGCCGATCATCAAACTATCCGATAAAGGCCATGGCTGACTGCCAGCATAATGGAGGTTGTCAATTTGCAGACCGGTCTCTTCAAAAACCTCGCGACGGGCACATTCTTCAAGGCTCTCGCCGATCTCCACAAAGCCTGCCAGCGCTGAATAAAGCCCCGCCGGAAAATGATGATTGCGGGCCATAAGACAGGCATTGCCTTCCACCACTAACACCATGACGACCGGATTGATGCGCGGGAAAATCTCTGTGCCGACATCATCGACCAGCTTAAACCCGCCCTCGGTGATGCGCATGGGCTTACCGGTTTTGGGACTGAAGCGGTTTTTGCGTTGCCAGTTCAAAAGCCCCATGGCCTGTCCGGCAATCGCCATTTCAGCGGCGGGTAAAGTCATGGCTGCGGCGATTAAATGCAAATATTGGCCCTGATCGGCAAAGGGGGCGGTCTCGGCCTTGTCAGAAGCGCCGCTAACATCAATAGCGAAATGGGGAATATCACCATCAAGACCAAGCAATAGGCTATTGCGGATAAGGTCTTCCGGCATTTGTTCGCGCCCGGCCCAGAAAAGACGTGCCGGTTTATCGCTTATCAAAGGCTGACCGCGCCATAGAGGCGTGAAACGCGCCTGCGCATGGCTTGTTTGCGCCGCCAGCCATTGCGGGTCGCGGCGCTTTTCACTCCAGCGAATAAGAGCATTGCCAGTAAAGCCAAGAGGACGGGTCAATTTCCTGCCTTTAAAAAAATTATCACGCAAACAGCTCTTTGCAGCCCTGATCACATTTATTGGCATTGATGATGTAGATCAGATGCAAGGTCGCCAGCCCCGCCAACAGACAGAAGAAGGAAATATTGGCATAGACGAAAAACGAAGCGACCACCACCAGAACAGCAATCATCGAGCCGCCAAAATAATGCATATGCTTATAGCTCGACAGGAAAGGAGGCACGATCAGCAACACCATATAAATCGCATAAGTGCCCCAGCGCGGCATGATATAATCGAGCAGCATAGTGTCTTCATAGGCGATAGAATGATTATTGATATAGACCTTGACCCAATCGGGATTGAAAAGATGGGGTATATAAAGTGTAAGACCAAAGGCTAGCCCGGCTAGAGCAAATAGCATGAGCGGTAATTTTCTTTTGCTTTCCTTAGGTTCAAGAAAATACATGGCAAAAGGCACCCATGTTGGCCACATCAGCCAGGAAAACAGAATAAATCCCATAGCCGACCACCACAGCATTTCCGGATTGGATGTCGTTAACCCCATCCAGACATGCCCTTCCATAAATTGCTGAATACCGGCAAAAACCGGCATCAGGGCGATAGGCAGATAGCGGATATTGGTGTTCCAAGCCTTCCAGACCGACAGCGCGCCGCCAGTGACTAATGCCCCCGCAGCCATGAAACTCACCGGTTCTGACAGGCACATGGGCTATTTCCTTGTTGTTACTTCGCTTTTTGCAATAACAAGGCTAGCGGTAATATTGGCGAGGGTAAAGGCGGCGCACTGCTTGCAATTTGCCTCTGAAATCGCGATATAGGGAGGTGGAAGGCTGGCGGACGGGCGCCTCGCCAATCTGGTCAGGTCCGGAAGGAAGCAGCCACAACGAGTTTTCGTCCCGGGTCGTTCCAGTCTTCCACCCTTTGCCACTATTTTTATCCCCAAAATTACCCTCCAAGGGCACTGGCCCTTTGCATCTATAGGCTTGCTTCGCGTAAGATATTTCCTATGAGCGATTCCAACACAGAAGCAGCCCCGGCCCCTTATCAGGTTCTGGCCCGCAAATACCGCCCACAGAATTTTGATGATCTGCTGGGCCATGAGGCCATGGTGCGCACTTTGCGCAATGCTTTTGCGTCCGGGCGCATTGCTCATGCCTATATTCTCACCGGCGTGCGCGGCATTGGCAAAACCACCACCGCGCGGATATTGGCCCGCGCCCTGAATTACGAGGTCAAAGGCAAGGTCGATGCGCCAAGCATTGATATGCCCGAAGAGGGTGTCCATTGCCGGGCGATTGCCGAAAGCCGCCATCAGGATGTGATTGAAATGGATGCGGCCAGTCGCACCGGCGTTGGCGATATTCGCGAGTTGATAGAGGCCGTGCGCTATGCCCCGGTCGAGGCGCGCTATAAGGTCTATATTATCGACGAGGTGCATATGCTCTCCAACAGCGCCTTTAATGCGCTGCTGAAAACGCTGGAAGAGCCGCCGCCCCATGTAAAATTTATTTTCGCCACCACCGAAATTCGCAAATTGCCGGTCACGGTTTTATCGCGCTGCCAGCGTTTTGATCTGCGCCGCTTTGATGGCGAGACCATTGCCGATTATCTGGGCGGGATTTGCGACAAGGAAGGCGTTAAAGTCGCACGCGACGGCTTGTTGATGATTGCCAAAGCCGCGGAAGGGTCAATGCGCGATGCACTATCATTGCTTGATCAGGCGATCATTCAATCAAACCATGGGGCAGGCGATGAAATTAGCGCAGAAATTGTCCGCGACATGTTGGGCCTTGCCAATCGCTCAGACAGTTGGGACATGCTGGAAGCGGCCATGAAGGGCAATGCCCCTGAGGCTTTGGCGCTATTTCGCGGGCAATATGATCAGGGCGCTGATCCGGTGATTATTTTAAAAGACTTGCTGGAGCTGGTGCATTTGCTAACGCGGGTAAAAGCCGCTGGCAAAGAAGCGGCAAGCCATGGGGCTGCCGGCGCTGCCGATGTGGCGCGGGCTTTGGCGTTGGCTGATGCCATGCCTATGGCGGCGCTGACACGGGCCTGGAATCTTTTGCTAAAAGGCCATGGGGAAACTTTAACCGCGCCTGACGCCGTTGCTTGCGGAGAAATTGCCCTTATCCGCCTTTGCTTTGCCGCTGATCTGCCAACCCCCGACGAAGCTTTGCGGCAGCTAAAGCAGGGCAGTGGCAAACAAAATACTGCACCGATAACCGCAAGCAATTCTGCTTCGGTAGCGCCAGCATCGCAAGCACAGCCATCAAACCCGATTCAGACAAATAATAATGGCGCGCAGGCGCAGGCTGCGCGTAACCCGTCCCCGACACCGCAGGAAACTGCCGCGCCAATGCTGTCTTCCTTGGGCGATGTGGCGAGGCTGGCGGGGCAAAAGCGCGATGCTAATTTGCGCATGGAAATTGAAACCATGATGCGGCTGGTGCGCTTTGATCAGGGGTTGATTGAGTTTCATCCAACCGATAATGCCCCCCATGATCTGGCCGGACGTTTGGCACAAAGACTAAAAGAATGGACGGGCGAGCGCTGGGTTGTGTCAATCAATGCGCGGGCGGCGGGCGAAGAAACCCTACGCTCTGAGCGCGATCAAAATGTGTTTGATCATCCGATGATGAAAGCAGCGCTGAAAGCCTTTCCCGATATTGACCCGACCAAAGATGTGCGGATTGAAGAAATTGCCGAGGACGCTGCATTGATACAAAGTGATGACAGCCATATTACAGAGGATGAAGGCGAAGCCTAAATCAGCTAATGGATATAGCTTAAGAGGAAATTGTGATGACAAATTTTGCCGATATGATGAAACAGGCTGCCGGGCTGCAAGCCAAAATGCAGGACATGCAGCAGAAAATTGCTGGTATGGAAGCCGAAGGTGTGGCCGGTGGCGGCATGGTCAAGGTGACATTGAACGGCAAGGGCTTTGCCAGCAAGGTTGAAATAGAAAAAGAAATGATCAACCCGGAAGAAGGCGATGTTTTGGAAGATTTGATTTGCGCCGCGATCAATGATGCCAAGGCCAAGCTGGAGGCCCAATCTGCTGATGAAATGAAAGCCCTGACCGAAGGCATGCCATTGCCGCCGGGCTTTAAATTGCCGGGTATATAATTTCTTATGCGCTATACCCCCGCCGGTCCGGAACTGGATCGCCTCATTTCTTTGCTTGCAAAATTACCCGGACTTGGCCCGCGCTCGGCCAAGCGGGCGGCTTTATATTTGTTGCGTAAAAGACAAGGGGTGATGGAGCCATTGGCGGCGGCGCTAACACAGGCGGCCGAAAAAGTTGTCACATGCTCCCTATGCGGAAATTGGGATAGTGTCGACCCTTGCGCCATCTGCACCAACCAAGAGCGCCAAACCGGTATTATTTGCGTTGTGGAAGATGTTGGCGATCTGTGGGCGATGGAACGCTCTGGCGCCCATAAGGGACTATATCATGTGTTGGGTGGTGTGATTTCACCATTGGATGGGGTTAGCGCGGATGATTTGAATATAGCCTCGCTGGCCCAGCGCGCATCGGCAGGCGGGGTTCAGGAAATAGTGCTGGCTATGAGCGCGACAATAGACGGCCAAACCACCGCCCATTATTTGCAAGAGCGCCTTGAAAATCTGGGGGTTGAGCTGACACGTCTGTCCCATGGGGTTCCGGTGGGCGGTGAGCTTGATC
>WFQB01000245.1 GCA_015487305.1 Parvularculaceae bacterium
AACTGCCTTGCAAGGCTTTCATGGAAAGATCATCGCTCATCAAAAGGCCATCAAACCCAATCTCGCCGCGAATAATGTCCTCAATCAGTCTGGCCGAAATTGTCGCAGGCGCATTTTCATCAATGGCCGAATAAACCACATGGGCGGTCATCGCCATCGGCGCCTGATTTAAAGCTTTAAACGGCGCAAAATCAACGGCCCGCAAATGCTCAAGATCGGCATCCACAATCGGTAATTCCAGATGGCTATCGGCCAGAGCGCGGCCATGGCCGGGAATATGTTTGATAATGGGCAACGCCCCCCCAGCAATAGAACCGGCCATCACCTCAGCGCCCAATTCGGCAATAACCTCAGCGCTTTTCGCCAGCGCTCTGTCACCAATAATATCATGCGCGCCCTCATGGGGCACATCCAGAATCGGTACGCAATTTACATTAACCCCAAGACGGGCAAGGTCTTCGGCTATCAGGCGACTACCAAGAAAAGCCGCCTCTTTGCCCTTTTGCGGGTCAATCCCATGCAAGGCCCCAAAGCGATCCATAGGCGGACGGGCGCGCCAGAAAGGCGGCTTTAGCCGCGCCACCCTGCCCCCTTCCTGATCAATCAAAATGGGCGCATTTTCACGGCCAATAGTGGCCCGCAAATCCTCAGTCAGGGCCCGTATTTGCGTTGGATTGTCGCAATTACGGGCAAACAGAATAAAGCCCCAAGGCCGGACAGCTTCAAAAAACGCCCGCTCCTCATCGGTTAATTGCAGACCGCCACACCCAAAAATTACAGCTTTCATAAAAAATGCTCTAACGCGCCTTGATCAGGCAATCCTGCCCGCGTTCTTTCAGGCTGGTGCAATAGCTGGCAGCGGCATCTTTAGACGCAAAAGGCCCGATGCGAAGGCGATAATAAATCCCCTTGGCGCCAAGATCAGCACGCTGAACATCCGGTGATTTGCTTGAAACAAAAGTGCCATGCTTGCTGACCAAACGATTATAAAAAGTCATCGCCTCATCATTGGAGCGGAACGCCCCGACCTGAACCAGATGGGTTCCTGTTGTCACACCCGCCATGGCCGGTGTTGTGGCGGGGCTTGTATTAGCCGGTGCCGGGGTTGGAACCGGAACAGTACTGGCAGCCGGCTGGGTGTTGGCAGGCTCGCTGACGCTCTCGGTTTCAATCGGCTCACGACTGGCTACTTGGCTTTCTACCGGCTGGGTAACTGTCGCTTCCGGCGTCACAGATGGCTCTTCTGTCTCATTGGCCGCAAAAGTGGTCTCGGTGCTGGGCGTTGAAGCAGAAACTCTTTCATCAAACCCTTCCAGCGGGTCGCGACCAGCCTCGGCTTCGACAATCACTTCGGTTGGGGTATTGCCCTCCAGCCGATCATAAACCTCACCACGCTCAACCGGCACGCTTGCTAGATCGCGCTCGGTGCGAACCGGGCTTGGGTCAGCGGCAATAGTTGGCACCGCACCACCCGTAGAGGCGGTTTTTCTTATCCCTTGCTGATAGGCAAAAAAGACAATGGCTGAGAACAATGCAATAACAACCAGCGCCACCAGCAATACGGTGAAGCCGGAAATAGTTATTTCGCCATCTTCTTCAAACTCGTCATCATATGAATCATCATATTCTTCGGCTGTTGAGATTGCACTGGAAGACATCGCGTTAAAAACTCCTTGGCTTGCCATAAATCAAAACTGGCAAAATTACAGTCGTGCTAACCCCAGCCGCTAAACCTCACGAGCCACCCGCTCCCTGAAAGCCTCCAAAGGAAAAGCAGCCCCTATCCCAAGAACGGCATACTATCGGCCTATTTGCCCTCGAACGGCAAGCCCTAAAGCAGAGCTTTTCCTATACGATTCGTTTAGGCAATAAGGGGTTAGTTTTGCCATCACCCCCAATCATCGGCATGAAATAAGCGGTGATGCTCGCGATAGGCATAGCGATCGGTCATTCCGGCGATATAATCGCAGACAATGCGATGGATATCCCCTTGGTTTTCATAAAGCGCAAACCATGCCGGGGGCAGAATTTCCGGCTCTTTTACAAAAACATGAAACAAATCGCGAATGACCCTTCTGGCATAGGAGCGGGCACGATTGATTTTGTGGTGGCGATACATGCGGGCAAAGAGAAATTCCCGCAATTCCATAACCTGCGGCTGCATTTCAGCCGAAAAAGCGACCATGGCATGCCCCGCCCCGCGAATATCCTCGGCCGATTGCGGCTTTAAGGCCGCAAGGCGGCTTTTGGTCTCGGCCAGCACATCATCGACCATGCGGCCAATCATATGGGAGACCGCTTCGGCGATTAGCAAATCTTCCGGGGCATCAGGAAATTCCCCACGCACTGCCGCAATGGCCGCCCCCACAAGCGGTACATTTTTGGCTTCTTCAAGAGTGAAAAGCCCGGCCCGCAACCCATCATCCACATCATGATTATTATAGGCAATGTCATCAGACAAAGCCGCCACTTGCGCCTCAAGGCCGGGAAAGCTTGCCAGCTGCAAATCATGGCTTTTGTCATATTCCACAATCGCCATGGGCAGCGGGGCCAGCGCCTTGCCCTTTTGCGCGGCGATTTTTTCCGCCAAAGGACCAATTAAAGGCCCATTATGTTTGACCACCCCTTCAAGGCTCTCCCAAGTAAGATTGAGTCCGTCAAAACGGGCATGGCGGCGCTCCAATTTGGTCAGCAAGCGCAGGGTCTGGGCATTATGGTCAAACCCCCCATGATCAACCATGCAATCTTGCAACACATCTTCACCCGTATGGCCAAAAGGCGGATGGCCAAGATCATGGGCTAGCGCCAGACATTCGGCCAGATCCTCATCCAATTGCAGCAACCGCGCCAGAGTGCGGGCAATTTGTGCCACTTCCAGCGAATGGGTCAGGCGGGTACGGAAATGATCGCCCTCATGATAGACAAAAACTTGCGTCTTATGCTTCAGGCGACGAAAGGCAATGGCATGGATAACCCGGTCACGATCGCGTTGAAACGGGGTGCGCGAGTGGCTTTCTGGCTCGTCATAGAGACGGCCAAGACTGTTTTTGACATGGGTCGCAAAGGGCGCGAGCGGGGCTGGATAGGCTATGGTCATGAGGTTTCTCTTTGCTTGGTCTTTCTCGCTTATAGCAGTTCACGCAGAACTGAAGACCCTTGATGCATATAGGCCTTTGCAATTCTTTGGCTTCCTCCCTATCTTAGGACCTATGAGCAATGAAATCACCCTTTCCCAAAGCGCTGCCAAGCGCATTGCCGAGATTATGGCCAATGAGCCTGCCGGCTCTATGCTGCGCATCGCCGTTAATGGCGGCGGCTGCTCGGGCTTTCAATATGACTATCAGATTGTCCAGACCCGCGAAGACGATGATCTGGTGCTGGAGCGCGAAGGCGCCATAGTACTCGTCGACCCGATTTCCCAGCAATATATGCAAGGGGCGGAAATTGATTTTGCCGATGAGCTAATCGGTGCCTCGTTCAAAATCAACAATCCCATGGCCAAAGCCGGCTGCGGCTGCGGCACCAGTTTTTCGATATAGCGCCCGCCAAACCCTCAGCAAAAGAACAAACCTCATCTTGAGGTGCTGCCGCAGGCAGCCTCGAAGAATGGCGGCGAGGCACATCGCTTTCTGCACGAGATGACCTACTCCTAATTCACTCCCGCCCCCCTTGCCTTCGCTCGCGGTTCCTCTTTAACTGTGCCCCCCAATCGCCAGCAAAGAAACCGCCCCATGAAAATTGCCTCCTGGAATGTGAACTCCATCAATGCCCGCCTGCCGCGTATTCTCGAATGGTTCGATAGCGCCAGGCCGGATGTCTGCGTATTGCAGGAGATTAAATGCATGGATGAGAAATTTCCCGTGAGCGCTTTTGATGAGCGTGGCCTCAACTGTGCGGTCTTCGGCCAGAAAACCTATAATGGGGTGGCGATGATCTCACGCTTTGCCATTGAAGATGTGGTGCGCGGCCTACCAGACTTTGAAGACGAGCAATCGCGCTATATTGAAGCCCTGATCTGCCCCGATGATGGGGAGCCTGTGCGCATTGGCGGGCTTTACCTGCCCAATGGCAATCCGGCGCCGGGCCCAAAATATGATTATAAGCTTTCATGGATGGCAGCGCTGGAGGCTCGCGCCAAAACTTTGCTGGCCGAAGAAGAAGCCTTTGTCCTTGCTGGGGATTATAATGTTATTCCGCAAGCACAAGATGTTTATGACCCCAAGGGCTGGCGCGAGGACGCTTTGTTCCGACAGGAAACCCGCGATGCCTTTTATCGCCTGCTCAATCTCGGCCTTACCGATGCTTTGCGGGTGATGGAGGAGGATGTTTTCTATACTTTCTGGGATTATCAGCGCGGTGCATGGCAAAAAGATAATGGGCTGCGCATTGACCATCATCTCCTCTCCCCCCAAGCCGCCGATCGCCTCTCCGCAGCGGGGGTTGATAAATATACCCGCGATCCCATGCATGGGGATGGTTCCGTCAAACCGTCCGACCATGTGCCGGTCTGGATTGAACTGGACTAGCGCCCATGAGTCACATGTGGTCACCACAACAGGATGAAGCCTTAAAAGCCGTCTCGCGCTGGCTCAACGCCGGAGACACACAAGTCTTTCGCCTGTTTGGTTATGCGGGCACCGGAAAAACCACTTTGGCCCGCCATTTTGCCGAACATGTCACCGGCTCGGTTTTGTTCGGGGCATTTACCGGCAAGGCTGCCCATGTCTTGCGGGAAAAAGGCTGCACCGGCGCCAGCACCATTCACTCGCTCATCTATCGCCCGGCCCAAAGTGATGAAGAAGACCCCGAAGGCGAGTTGATGTTCACCCTGCGCCGGGATGCCCCCGCAGCCGATGCAGCCCTTATCATCATTGATGAATGTTCCATGGTCGACGAAGAACTGGGCCGCGATCTCTTATCATTTGGCACGCCGGTTCTGGTGCTGGGGGACCCCGCCCAATTACCACCCGTTAAAGGCGGTGGTTTTTTTACCGAGGGTGAGCCCGACCACATGCTGACCGAGGTTCACCGTCAGGCCGCCGATAATCCGATCATCGCTCTTTCCATGCGGGTGCGCGAAGGAGAGATTCCCAAAGTCGGCGATTATGGGGCGAGCAAAATCATTACCCGCGATGAAATCGACGCCGAGCAGATTCTGACTGCCGATCAAATATTGGTCGGCACCAATCGCACCCGCCATCTTTACAATCAGCGCATACGCGCTTTGCTGGAATTTGATGGCACCGAACCATGGGTCGGCGAGCGCCTTGTGTGCCTGCGGAATAATCGCCGCAAAGGTTTGCTCAACGGCGGCTTATGGAAAGTCACCGCCCGCCATGGGCGCCGCCGCGGCATGTTGCGCCTTGATGTGCGCCCCGATGATGGCATTGGCAAAGGCACAAGCCGGGTGCAGATATTGCCGGAATTTTTTGAAGGCCATGGGGACAGCGTGCCATGGCAAAAGCGACGCAATTCAGATGAATTTGATTTTGGCTATGCCCTCACCGTGCATAAGGCGCAAGGCTCGCAATGGGACAAAATTGTGTTGTTTGATGAAAGCTATGCTTTTCGCGAGCATCGCACACGCTGGCTTTACACGGCGATTACCCGCGCCGCCGAAGAAATTACGATTGTGCGCTAATTTTGAACGCTATCATCTTTCTTGGCAATCAGCTCATTGCGAATATGAATCGTGCCGGTGGCAATAGACACCTCAAACAGGAAGCTCACAAGCCCGCCAATAATGCCGAGCATGGACAGGATAAACAAAAACGCCGCCCAGAAATCGACATTTATTGCCAGCAGATTACCAAGGAATAAAACCGCGACGACCAGCGAAATCAGAAAGGCTGATATAGAAGCAAGATTAATCGCCCAATTGGCGTAAGACATACGCCGCCCCTGATCTTCCAATTCCTGACGGGCCAGATCAATATCTTCGCCTTCCTGTGGCACAGTAATAAACTGTTCCAAAGTGCGGGCACGATCAATCACGCGGCCAAGGCGCTGCGTCACAACGTTCAGAAACGAAAATATCGCCACCAGCAGAAATACTGGCGCGACAGAAAGTTGAATAACATGGGCAAGGTCGGTGGCAAGACCGGTGACAGGATCAATCATAGGCTTTGATTTAGGCCCTGCTCTTTTCCTGTCAAGCCGTTAGCGTTCATGCCCCAGATCTAGTCGGCATTATCACGTAATTGCCCGTAAATGCCACTGGAGAAACCAATGCTGATACCATAGATAAAGGCCATAAACATCACATAACCACCAAGCCCGACCACAGCCCCGACCGCTATGCCAATACCGCCCGGCAGTAAGGAAATCAGAAGCATAAAGATAAAAACAACAATGAACAAGACGAGGAGAGCCGCGATAAGGCCGAGCATTATCATTATAGTCAGAAGCAAAACCGCCATCAGGATACGCCAGAAGTTCCCTTTGGTCATGCGAAAGGCGCGCCTCAGCCCAAGGTTGTTTTCAACAGCCACAAGCGGCAAAAAGGCGGACAGCCTGATCATCAGCCAGATATAGGCAATGGTGCCAATAAGAAGACAGATCAAAAATGGCAAAACCCATGTGGCGACGCTTTGCTCCGTCACATATTTTTCCATCTCCCGCTCAAACGCCAACGGGTCACTATCGGCCAGAGACCAAACCTCCAGCGGCATACCATTAAACAGCTTCATACCGCTAAAAACAGAAGGCGCAAGAAAGACAATAAGCGCAACAACACCCACAATAGCTAAAACGATGGACCCTATAGCAAAGCGCAGCTCCCTTTGGCCAAAAGTAAAATGCGCAATCTGACGCGGCAATGGCACATCATCTATAGCATAACGAAACATCACCACATAAAGCGGTGCCAGAAAGAAAGCCGATACAATTGACAAA
>WFQB01000246.1 GCA_015487305.1 Parvularculaceae bacterium
AGTTTTCCCGCTAGTGCTTCGCGCAAGCCGCCGATTAAAAATTCTCGCATCAAAATTAACAATGCTGCAAAAAGATGCGGGCCATAAAGCGCGCCGCTTGTGGCCAGCAAAACGAAAAGCCCCATGGTTAAAATTTTGTCGGCAATGGGATCAAGCGCCGCGCCCAAAGCGTCGGCATCGCCCAGCGCTCTTGCCAGCGCGCCGTCCAGCAAATCGGTTAGTCCGGCAAGGACAAATAGCCAAAAGGCCAGCCAATGGGCACCGGATAGCATTGCCCATGCGATGGGCAGCAGCAGGAAAATACGAAGGCAGGTTAAAAGATTGGCCATTACTCAACTTGTTTTTGCGCCCGCAAATGCGAGCAGAGTTGGGCGAGAATATCGCTATCGGGGACGGCCTGACCATTTTGGTCGACCATGGCAATGCGCAAGGGCTCACCGGTTTTGCGGCTTTTAAAGCAGACGGTTGGTTGCTCGGCCATGTCATGCCAGCGGTCCGACCATTGGGTCAGCCCCATAAAGGGCAGTAATAATTCGCGCCCCAGCGGGGTTAAATGATAGGCCATGCGCTGGCGGGTGCCGGGGGTTTTATAGGGGCGACGCTCGAAAATGCCTTGTTCGCAAAGGCGTTTTAAACGTTGGGAGAGGACGGTGCGGGGGATGCCTAACTCCGATTGAAATTCCTCAAAACGGGTCAGGCCGTAAAGCGCCGAGCGAATAATCAGCAGGGTCCAACGCTCGCCGAGCTTTTCAAAAGCCTTGGCAAGAGAGCAATGCTCTGGGGGGACCAGAGAGGATTTGGTTTTTTTCGTCTCAGACATTGAGGCGCCAGATTAAAGGGCTTTGCCTGAATATGCAAAGTGGATTTTGAGGCTGTCTGTTTAGGGTTAACGGTCCCGGGCGGCCATGAAGGCGAGTTTTTCAAACAGATGGACATCCTGCTCATTTTTCAGCAAAGCGCCATGCAGTGGCGGGATCATTTTGCGCGGATCGCGCTCGCGCAAGGCAACCGCGTCCATGTCTTCGGCCAGTAGTAATTTTAGCCAATCGAGCAATTCGGATGTGGATGGTTTTTTCTTGAGGCCCGGCGTGTCGCGAAGCTGGTAGAATATTTTCAGGGCCTCGGAAACCAGATGCTCTTTGATGCCGGGGAAATGCACATCAATAATTGCCTGCATGGTCTCATTATCGGGAAAGGCAATATAGTGAAAAAAGCAGCGGCGCAAAAAGGCATCGGGCAATTCTTTTTCATTATTGGACGTGATGACCACAATCGGGCGGACTTTGGCTTTTATCGTCTCGCCGGTTTCGTAAACAAAAAACTCCATGCGATCGAGTTCCTGCAACAAATCATTGGGAAATTCGATATCGGCTTTGTCAATCTCATCAATCAGCAGGACGGGGCGGGTATCATGGGTGAACGCCTCCCATAATTTGCCACGCTTTATATAATTAGCGACATCATTGGCGCGGGGCTCCCCAAGCTGGCTGTCACGCAGGCGGGCAACGGCATCATATTCGTAAAGCCCTTGCTGGGCTTTGGTGGTGGATTTGATATGCCATTCCAGAAGCGGCGCGTCCAAAGATTTGGCAATTTCCTGCGCCAGCACGGTTTTGCCGGTGCCCGGCTCGCCCTTGATGAGCAGCGGGCGCTCTAGGGTTACCGCTGCATTGACTGCGACTTTCAAATCATCAGTGGCGATATAGGATTTGGTGCCGGTAAATTTCATCTTGCCTGCCTTTTTTAATGTGGCGGGCGAAAATAGCAGGGCCGGAGCGAAGGGCAAGGGGGGATGGCAGGTGCTTGGTATTTTCTTCCCCTGCTTGCGGGGGAAGTGGCACCCGCGAAAGTGGGGGTCGAAGGGGGCTATTGCATTTTCAAACTGCAATTATGTACCCCTTGAAAGTCAGCAGCCCCCTTGCGCCTGTCGGCACCTCCCCCGTCCTAGGACAAGCTCAGCAATTGTATATTTCTTGTTGAAAATCTGATTCCTTATTGCCATCCTTCGAGGCTGG
>WFQB01000247.1 GCA_015487305.1 Parvularculaceae bacterium
ACATCGGTCAATTCAATTTCCGGTAGCACTTCAACTTTAAGGCTATATTCCAGATCGGCTTTACCCTCGATAACTTTTTCAACCAGATCATCTTCCAGATCAGGGCGCGGTGGCATGGCCGGTTGCAGCTTATTATCTTCCAGCGCTTTTTTATTGGCTTCGGTCATGGTCTCTTGCAGCAATTCGCCCATGACCCCTTTGCCATACATTTTTTTCAGGAAAGAAACAGGCGCTTTGCCGGGGCGAAAGCCTTTCAGGTGAACCTGGCCTTTTAATTCCTCCAGGCGTTTGACGAGCTTTTCATCAAGCTCAGCAGCGCTTACCTTGACGGTAAATTCCCGGCTCAGCCCGTCTACATTTTTTTCAACTACTTCCATCATTAGTCCTCTGGCATCTGGCATGCTCATTTAAAAAGCGCCAATCAAATCTCGTTCACACGAACGCTGGGGAGCGCTCTTTTAAAATATCGGTGCGAATGGGAAAGAAACTTCCCAGCAGCCCGTGGGCTGCGAAAGTGCAGCCCCCTCTTGTAGTTCTGCCCCGCCGTCCTTCGAGACGCCGCCTGCGGCGGCTCCTCAGGATGAGGCGCTAACGCGCCCGCGAGGCAAAAAATGGTGCGGATGGAGAGACTCGAACTCCCACGCCTCGCGGCGCCAGAACCTAAATCTGGTGCGTCTACCAATTCCGCCACATCCGCTAAGCGATATTGATGGTCAATTGATTTCAGGGATGTCTTGTTAAAAGGCACCCGGAGACGACCATCGCTCCGCTTGAAGCGGCTTCTATAGCAGGAATGGCGCAGGTGTCGAGTAAAGAAGCACGCTAGAGGCAGGCTTTTTTATCAGGCGATTTTACCTTAATCCCGAGGAAATACGCCAATTTTACCCGCGGATCACTCGCAGATAGCAAAAATGGGGTAATTTACCGGAAAAATTCCCGCTTTTGGCGCGAAAATTGCTCCTTTTATGCCATAGTGAAAAAGCAAAAAGCAGTGTGTTGTTATGGAATTAAAATCAGAAACTGAACAATTGGAAGATGCGGGCTTCACAGTGATTCGGGGGCTTTATGCGCCGGAAGATATAGCCGAAATCCGTGATCTGCTGGTCCCGCTATTGGAGGAATTTGATAGTTTAAAGGGCCGAAAAGCGCGTGATATTGGCGATACTTTCACCTCAGAACAGTCTGATGGGGCGGTCAGAGCCTTAAAACAGCCCGAAATTGACCGTCCGACACGGTTTTTACCGCTGCTTTTCAAAACCGCTATTTTTCAAAAAACCCGCAAAGCCGCCAGCGCCTTTTTGGGTTGTGACGCCCGCTATGCGTTTGATCATTTCATCTGCAAAATGCCCGGCAGCGAAACCGAAACCCCATGGCATCAGGATCAAGCCTATCTTGGCCCCAAAGTCTGGTTGAACACTGTAAATTTCTGGGTGCCGCTGCAGGATGTAGACGAAGAAAATGGCACGCTTAGCTATCTGGCTGGTAGCCATCATGAGGGGTTGCACGAGCATGCCATTGCCAATCCTGAAAAACCCCATGTCCGACTAATCGACGGGGATAAGGAAGCGGCAACGCCAGTACGCCTTAAAATGGGGGATTGCTCAGTGCATAATTCTCTGACCGTCCATCGGGCTTCGCGTAACAAGGCCTCTGCGCCGCGCTATGCCTGGATATTGCATTTCAACCGCTATGGTCGCCTTGCCTATTTCGCACCACGCAATATTCCCGGCCTAATTGCGCGTGTCCTTTAATATTTAGCGCTATTTGAGGTTTGCCAAGGGCAGTTTTTCGCCTTATTTCAAAGCATTAACGATTTTTGCCTTGCACGATGGGGCAATCTGGGCACATTCTGGCAAAGTTTTATGAACCTTTGGGCGGCTAGGCTGCTCGCCAGAATTTTAAGTGAGTGAAATGGACCTTTCGGACGTTTCAGGGACAGAAGAAATAAAGCCAAGCCCCGCGCGCGCCAAACCTTTTGGCGCTTTTGAGTGGATGGTGGCACGGCGCTATCTCGGCGCCACCCGGTCCGGCTCCGGCATTTCCCTTATATCCATCATCGCCTTTCTCGGCATTACGCTGGCCGTCATGGTGCTGATTGTTGTGATGTCGGTGATGCAGGGGTTTCGGGCCAAGCTGATTGAATCCCTGCTCGGGGTGAACCCGCATTTCCAGATTACCTGTCTCTTATACAC